>JBDUDZ010000319.1:0-2508 GCA_040002635.1 Rhodoglobus sp. | reverse complement strand
ACATCGTGGGCGATGGATGCGGCGCCCCCTGCCCCTGCGTCACCCTCGAGGCCCTCGCGCGCGGCTGGTCAACCCTGATGCCGGATGCCGCGGGCTCGCGCATCCGCTCCGCCATCGCGGCGAACCCCTGGTACCTGGCGGGCACCGGACGCTTCGACACCGCGCTGATCGAACTCACAAGTGGCCGCCTGATCAGCAAAGTCGGCGCCGACGGCATGCACATCGCGATGGCCCCGGAGCTTGGGCTCGCGTTCGCGACCAAGGCCGTCGACGGCTCGCGCATCGCGGCCGAGGAGGGGCTCGTGCATCTGCTGGTGCGGAACGGGGCACTGACGTCGGAGGCTGCCGCGCAACTGCCGCGGGCATCCGTGCTCGACGATGCGGGCCGCGTGGTGGGCGCGATCAGCGTTCGCGGCTGAGTCAGCTCAGCAACGCCGAAGCGATCGAGGGAAACTGCACGGCGATCGCCTGCCACAGGATTTCCTCATCGGTACCGTCGTAGTCGTGGGCGATGAAGTTGCGCACCGCACGAATTCCACGCCAATCGACGTCCGGGTGTGCCTGCCGAAATGCCTCAGGAAACCGATCGGCCGCCGCGGACAGGTCGACGAGCAGGGATCGGGCGATGCGGCGCTGATCGTCGTCGTCCGGGTCGGTGAAGCGATCGTGGCCCCGGTCGACGACGCGACGCGCGGTGGCCGCGAAGCGCGCGATGTCCGCAAGGATCGCGGGAGCGCGATCCAGTTCCTCGCTCACAGTGGCACGGCTTCTGCGCGGATGCGATCCATGGCTGGGCCACTGCCGCGGTCAGACACCACGTCGACGCCAACGCCGAGCAGTTCTTCGGCCTCGGCCATGAAACCCGCCAGGTCGAACAGCGACGAGTCAGGGGCAGGGTGAACGAGCAGATCGACGTCTGAGTCGGCACTAGCCTCGCCCCGGGCGACCGAACCGAACACACGCACCTCGCCGAGCCGCCGCGCTTCCGCGGCGCGCATGATCGGTTCTTTCACGGCGCGCAAACGCTCAAGGGTGGGAGTCTTCAGCACGCCGACGAGTCGATCAAGAGTGCGCGTTGCTGGCACGCGGCGGCCGCTTTCGTATGCCGCGATGTTCGGCTGCGGAACGCCGGAGCGCAGGGCAAGCTCGCGCTGCGACAGCCCTGCGTCTAGTCGGAGCTGCCGCAACATGTCAGCAGTGCTCGTCACGATCATGACGCAATGATAGCGCGGCGATATCTAGGGTGAACGATGTATCGTGAGTTATCGCTACTCGTCCCGAGAGGACACCGTCATGAGCACGTCATCGAACATCGGTTTCGACCTGCACGACTTCGATCTGCGCAGCGCAGTCGATGGCCTCCGCGAAGCGTTTGCACCGCACACGGGGCGGGCCAGTGGGCGCGCAGGGGGGCGCAGCGGTAGCCGCATGGGCCGCGGCGACATCCGCACCGCCATCCTGATCGAACTCACCGCCGAGCCGATGCACGGCTACCAGCTGATCCAGGCGATCGAGACTCGTTCGGGTGGCGCGTGGAAGCCGAGTCCAGGCTCCATCTACCCGACGCTGCAGCTGCTTGCCGATGAGGGTCTCGTCAGCGCCGCGCAAGACGGCGAGCGCAAGGTGTACTCGCTGACCGACGACGGCAAGAAGGCCGCTGCCGAGTTCACCAGTGGCGAGCAGCCGTGGGAGCCCCGCCGCCGTCCCGACTTCGAGCGTGCAGCGGCGCTGCCCAAGGCGGGCGCCAAGCTTGCCCAAGCCCTGGGCCAGGTCGCGACCAGCGGCACGAAAGAGCAGACCGAGCGCGCCGTCGCGATCGTCGACGAGGCGCGCCGCAAGCTCTACGCGATCCTCGCCGAGGAGTAGTGGTGCCGCAGGCCGGCGGCAGGGCGCGTTACCGGCGCATCCTGCGCTTCGCCGCGCGTGCCTTGGCGCAGGCCTGGTGGTTCGAGCTCGTGCTGCCGCGCATCGGACTCCGCCGACTCGCCGCCCGCGGCCGCAACGCGCGGATGACGCGCCTCGCCACGCGCTTCCGCGTGCTCGCCGTCGATCTCGGCGGCCTCATGATCAAGGTCGGGCAGTTCTTGTCGTCACGCCTCGACGTGCTTCCGCCCGAGATCACGAGCGAGCTCGAAGGGCTGCAGGATGAGGTGGCGGCCGAGCCCTTCGACCGCATCCGAGCCCAGACCGAGGCCGAGCTCGGCATGCCGCTGGAGCAGGCATACGCCGAGTTCAACCCGGTGCCGATCGCCGCGGCATCCCTCGGTCAGGCCCACAGTGCACGCCTGACGCCGGCCATCGCCGCCGACGCCGGATTCGAGAACGTCGTCGTCAAGATCCAACGGCCTGGCATCGAGCAGATCGTCGAGGTCGACCTCGCGGCGCTGCGTCGGGTCGCCCGCTGGCTGTCGCGCATCAAGCTCGTCTCTTCGCGCGTCGACGCCCCGGCGCTCGTCGAGGAGTTCGCCGCGACCAGCCTCGAAGAGATCGACTACCTGCACGAGGCCG
>JBDUDZ010000318.1:0-2515 GCA_040002635.1 Rhodoglobus sp. | reverse complement strand
TCGACTCGGTGAACGTGTTCGAGCGCAGCCACTACCTGCCGCTCTTCGCCCGGCTTGGCGCATACGACAAGAGCCAGCTCGACCGCCTCACGTTCCACAAGCACAGCCCATACATCGAATACTGGGCTCACCAGGCCGCGTTCATCCCGATCGAAACCTGGCCACTCTGGGGCTGGCACATGGAGCGTGAGCGCTCCGGTCGCGGGCGAACGAAGACGTGGGCGCAAGATCACGAGCCCATGATGGAGTTCCTTCGTGCCGAACTCCGCGAGAAGGGGGCCCTGACTGCCGGCTCCATCGAACACGAGTCGAACAAACGCAGCGGTCCGTGGTGGGGCTGGTCAGATGTGAAGGCTGGGCTGGAGGTCCTCTTCTTCCGGGGTGAGGCCGCTGTCGCCGGTCGCACACGGTTCGAGCGGGTGTACGACCTGGCCGAGCGGCGGGTGCCGGCGCAGTATTTCGGCCGCGTCATCCCGAAAGACGACGCGATTCGCGAACTCGTGCGGCTCAGTGCCCAGGCGCTGGGGGTGGGCACCCTCAAGGACATCACCGACTACTTCCGCTTGCCGTACCAGGTCGAGGTGAAGAAGGCACTCGCCGAGCTTGTCGAGTCGGGCGATGTGCTGCCGGTGACGGTGAACGGGTGGGGCGTGCCCGCGTTCCTGCACAGTGACGCGCGCATCCCGCGACGCATCGAGTCAGCCGCGCTGCTCTCGCCGTTCGACCCCGTGGTCTGGGAACGTTCGCGGGCGCTGCGGATGTTCGGCTTCCACTACCGCATCGAGATCTACACGCCGGCGCCGCAGCGCATCTACGGCTACTACACCCTTCCGGTGCTCATCGACGAGGCGATTGTCGCGCGCATCGACCTCAAGACCGACCGGCGGGCGGGAGTGCTGCGCGTGCAGTCGGCCTGGCGCGAAGGGGCCCACGCTGACGGGCTCGAGCCGCGCGTCGCGCAAGTGCTGCGCGAGACCGCGGCCTGGCAGGGCATGGGCGGCATCGAGGTGGTCGGGCGTGGTGACCTGGCGGATGCCCTCGCCAACGAGCTCGGGGCGCGGCGGCTGCCGTGGAACCCGCAGGCACAGGAGGAAGCCCTGCCCGAGGGCGCAAACTAGAAGCTGCCGCCGCTCTTCTCGAGGCGTGCCACGCGGTCGGCAATCGGCGGGTGAGTGCTGAACAGGCGAGACATGATGCCCGGCTTATTGGGGTCGGCGATCCACATGTGCGCCATTGTCGAGTTCTGTTTGATCATCGGCCGACCATACTGCCCGAGCTTCTCCAGGGCTTCGGCGAGCCCCTCCGGATCACGCGTAGTGAGAGCACCCGTCGCGTCGGCGAGGTACTCGCGCTGGCGGGAGATCGCGGCCTGCACTACCGCAGCTACCAAGGGGGCGATGAGCATGGCGACGATCCCGAAGACCAGGATGATCGGGTTGCCGCCCCCGTTGTTGTTGTTGTTTCCGCGGCCGCCGAAGAACGAGAACCGCAGGAACAGGTCTGAGATAAAACCGATCGCCACGACAAGACCGAAAACGATCATTGAGACCCGGATGTCGTAGTTGCGAACGTGCCCGAGCTCGTGGGCCATGACCCCCTCAAGTTCGCGGTCGTCGAGCAGATCGAGGATGCCGGTCGTCGCAGCTACGGCCGCGTGCTGCGGATCGCGCCCCGTCGCAAACGCATTGGGAGCCGGGTCGTTGACGATATACACCTTCGGCATCGGCGTGCCCGTAGTGATCGACAGGTTCTCGACGATGCGGAACAGCCGAGGGTTGTCGACCTTCTGGATCTCGCGCGCCCCGCTGAGTGAGAGCGCCTGGGAACTGGCCGCGAAGTACTGGAACAGCGCGTAGGCGGTCGCGATCACCATCGTGATGATGACTATCGACCAGTCACCGTAGATGACGCTCGCGAGCAGGCCGAGGCCGCCGATGATCACCAGAAACAGAATGATTATGAAGACGGTGTTCCGCTTGTTCGCGGCAATTGCCCTGTACATGTTTTTCTACCTGTAAATCCGAAAGGCCCGGCTTGTTGGCCGGGCCTCTCTAGAGAAAGAGACGTATCAGAACTGTACGCGCGGCGGCTCGGCGATAGCTGCGGAGTCAGTGACCTCGAAGAATTCGCGCTCCTTGAAGCCGAGGTTGCGCACGAAGAGCGTGTTCGGGAACACCTTGATCTTCGTGTTCAACTCGCGCACACCACCGTTGTAGAAGCGGCGCGAAGCCTGGATCTTGTCTTCCGTGTCGACAAGTTCGCCCTGCAGCTGCAGGTAGTTCTGGTTGGCCTGAAGCTGCGGGTAGGCCTCCGCGACAGCGAATATCGACTTGAGCGCGGTCTGCATGTGGTTCTCGGCGACCGCGGCATCTGCCGGTCCCTGCACACTCAGGGTTTCCGCGCGGGCCTTCGTCACGTTCTCGAAGACCGACGACTCGTGTGCCGCGTAGCCCTTGACCGACTCAATGAGGTTGGGGATGAGATCTGCACGGCGCTTGAGCTGCACGGTGATGTC
>JBDUDZ010000317.1:0-2519 GCA_040002635.1 Rhodoglobus sp. | reverse complement strand
GGAAGACCCGCGCGGTGAGCGCCGCCGGGCATGGAACGCGTTCGTTCCGCACGTCTAGCGCGGCTAGACCGCCTCGCCGATCGAGCCCACGACGCTGTCGAGGGCGCTGCCCGACGCATCCCGCTTCGCTCCCGGCTCTGGCAACTGGCGCACTGACCCATCGGGGCCCACCGCGAGCGCTGGGGCTGGCCCGACCCATGCCAGACCGAGCAGGTCTTCGCCCTTGAGGAAGGAGTGCGCACGCACCCCACCCGTCGCGCGTCCCTTACCGGGAAATTCAGCGATCACCGAGACCTTTGCCCGGCCCGGGTCGACTCCGGCGACAGTCTCGGTCGATGTCGAAACAGTGGCGACGATGTTCTGCGCCGCGGGGTCGATGGCTCCGAAGAAAATGGCGGTGGCCTTCGGGGACAGGTTGATACCGGCCATGCCCCCCGCGGCAGCGCCCTGCGGCCGCACAGTTGATGCGGCGAAGTGCAGCAGCTGGGCATCCGAGCTGACAAAGACGAGCTCCTGAGCGTCAGGGCCCTGTGCCACGCCGACGACCTCGTCGCCCGGTTTGAGGGCGATGATCTCGAAGTCGGGCTTCGACGGCCAGCTGCCGGTCGCCACCCGTTTGACGACGCCCTGTCGGGTGCCAAGCGCGATGGGTTCACCCTCGAGGGTGACGAACCCAAGCACGCGCTCCTTCGATCCGATCGCCAGGTAATCAGTGATCTTGGCGCCGGCGGCCAGCTGGATCGAGTTCTCGGGCACGCTCGGCAGGTCGACGGCAGTGAAGCGGATGAGGCGACCGGTGTTCGTGACAGCGCCGATCTCCGCGCGACTGCTTGTGACAACTCGGGAGCGGATCGCGTCGTGCTTGCTGCGACGTCGGGCGGGGGACTCGGCGAATCCCTCGTCCGGGATGTCGACCCGGATCGCGCGGCCGGTCGTTGACAGCAGCACCAGGCACGGCGCATCCGCAATCTCGAGCACCGGAGTGTTCTTGCGGGCGGCCGCCGAAGACACCGGCACACCACGTGCCTCGGTGAGCAGGGTGCGCCGCGGGGTGCCAAACTGCTCGGCGACAGCTTCGAGCTCCTCGGAGACCAACTGGCGAATGCGCGCCGGATCGCCAAGAAGCCGCTCGAGGTACTCAATTTCGGCGCGAAGCTTGTCGGCTTCTGCTTCGAGCTCGATGCGACTGAACTTCGTCAGCCGGCGCAGCCGCAACTCAAGGATGTACTCGGCCTGCACCTCGCTGAGATCGAAGACGTCGATGAGGCGGGCGCGCGCCTGCTCGCTGTCGTCGCTGCGGCGGATGACCTGGATCACCTCGTCGATGTCGAGGATGGCGATGAGCAGCCCCTCGACCAGGTGCAGACGTTCACGGCGGCGCGCGAGCCGGAACTCGCTGCGGCGGCGCACGACGCTGAGCCGGTGGTCGAGGTAGACCTGCAGCAGCTCCTTAAGCCCCAACGTGCGCGGCCCGCCGTCGACCAGGGCGACGTTGTTTATCGAGAAGTTGTCTTCGAGTGGGGTGAGGCGGTAAAGCTGCTCGAGCACGGCATCCGGACTGAAACCGGTCTTGATGCCGATCACCAGGCGCATGCCGTGCTTGCGGTCGGTCAGGTCGGTCACGTCGGAGATGCCGTTGATGCGCTTGGCGTTGACGCCGTCTTTGATTTTCTCGATCACGCGCTCGGTGCCGACGAGGTAGGGCAGTTCGGTCACGACAAGGCCAGTCTTGCGGGCGGTGATCGCCTCGACAGCGACGCGCGCGCGGGTCTTGAACGCGCCGCGGCCTGTTGCGTAGGCATCTTTGATGCCGTCAAGGCCAATGATCGTGCCACCGGTCGGTAAGTCGGGGCCCGGGACGAACGCCATCAGTTCGTCGAGTGAGGCATCAGGGTTGTCGAGTAGGTGACGGGCCGCCGCGACCACCTCGATGAGGTTGTGTGGGGCCATGTTTGTGGCCATGCCGACGGCGATGCCGCTCGCCCCGTTTACCAGCAGGTTCGGGAAGGCCGAGGGCAATACTTCGGGCTGGGTCATCGAGTTGTCGTAGTTCGGAACGAAGTCGACGACGTCTTCGTCGAGGCCTTCGGTCATTGCCAGCGCAGAGGCCTGCAGTCGTGCCTCGGTGTAGCGGGGGGCAGCAGGGCCGTCGTCGAGGGTGCCGAAGTTTCCGTGGCCGTCGATCAGCGGTACGCGCAGCACGAAATCCTGGGTGAGGCGCACCATTGCGTCATAGATTGAGGCGTCGCCGTGCGGGTGCAGCTTTCCCATGACGTCACCGACGACCCGCGACGACTTCACGTGGCCGCGGTCGGGGCGCAGGCCCATCTCTGTCATCTGGAACAGGATGCGGCGCTGTACGGGTTTCAGCCCGTCCCGCGCATCTGGCAGCGCTCGTGAATAGATAACCGAGTACGCGTACTCGAGGAACGAGCCCTGCATCTCGACTGACACATCGACGTCTTCGATGCGTTCGCCGGGTGGGGCCGAAACAGGGGGGTCTGCGGGAGTAGCCATAG
>JBDUDZ010000316.1:0-2535 GCA_040002635.1 Rhodoglobus sp. | reverse complement strand
CGTAATACTTGCCCTTGTACAGGTTCGTGGCGAGCGATCCGGTGTACGTCTTCGCCGCCAAGGTCTTGAAGTTCGCCATGTCAGACGAAAGCGGCACCAGCACGCCAAGCTGCGCGAACTGCGGCACCCAGCCGAGGTCGGCCCGCACCAGGTCGGGCAGTTGGTCACCTGCTGCGCTGGTGGTCAGCTTCTGCAACAGCGAGTCGTACGCGACGTCGACGTACTTGACTTTGATACCGCGGTTAGCCTTCTCGAAAGCAGGAATCAAGGTCTTATTCAGGGCATCCTGCTGGGTCGAGTTACCGCCGTTGCCGTAGGCACCCCAGAAGGTGATGGTCACGGACTTGCTGCTGGCCGTTGAGGTCGACGAGCAGCCACTGGCAAGCAGGACCAGTGAGGCCGCAACCGCGAGTGCGGTTCCGATTCGTAGTGAGCGCTTCATTGCGATTCTCCTGTAGTTGTGGGCGACGCTGCGGGCTCCTCGGGGCGACCGCGAGCCGAGTTATTTCTACCTCAAAAGAAATTGGGTTGTCAATATGGTGCACAGCCGCCTAATGTCACGTTTTTGTTTCATTGACGAAAGAAACTGGTTTATGCGATCCTGAAACCCGATCACGCCGAGGAAGGCTCCTGTGCGCATAGCGACACCCCCCTGGACTCCCGAGACGGGCGCGTCCAGATCAGTTGCACTGCAGGTGCTGATCAACGGCCCCCTCTCCCGGAGCGACATAGCGCGCCGACTCGACCTATCGGCGGGTTCGCTGACCCGACTGAGCACCCCCCTCATCGAAAGCGGCCTCCTGGTCGAAGTCGACGAAAAGGACTTCAAGGACAGCCGCGCCGGCCGGCCGTCCAAGCCGCTCGATGTTGTTCCCACTTCTCAACACTTCATCGGTATGAAGCTGACCGGAAACGACATCCTCGCGGTCGTGACAGACCTTCGGGCAAACGTCGTCGACTCAGCCCTTGTCACGCTCACATCCCGTCAGCCGGACGCTGTCACTGCTCAGATCGCGGAGCTCGCGACACGACTAGGTAGCGCCGTTCCCTCCGTCACAGCAATGGGAGTCGGTATCGGCGGGCTCGTCGTCGACCACTCGGTGGTCAAGAGTGCGCCATTCCTCGACTGGTCGGATGTGCCCCTCGGGTCCATGCTCGAGGTCGCCACCGGCATCCCCACGGTCGTCGACAACGATGTGGTCGCTTTCACCGAAGCCGAGCACTGGTTCGGCTTCGGACGCGGGCTCGACCGCTTCGCCGTGCTTACCCTCGGTGCAGGAATCGGCTACGGCGTCGTCATCGACGACGACATCGTCGTCGACCAGAACTCCGGGATCGGATTGGTCGGCCACTGGCCCCTCGACCCCTTCGGACCGGTCTGCCCCGCAGGCCACCGCGGCTGTGCGCGCAGCATTCTCACGACTTCGGCAATCAGCCAGGCCGTCTCTCTATCTTTGGACCAAGAAGTGAGTTACGACGAAGCGCTCGACCTCGCCGAGAGCGGTGAACCGGCCGCACGACGCATCGTCGATGACGCCGGGCGTGGACTAGGCCGCCTCATCGCGGCTGTAGCCAACCTCACGATGCCCCAGCGGATCATCCTTGGAGGCGAGGGGGTGCGACTCGTCGACTGCGCCGCCAGAGCGATCTCGGAAGGCATCCGCGGCGACCGCGATCCACGAGCACATGCTCCCGAGTTGGTGACCACCCCGGGCACGAACACCGAATGGTGCCGAGGAGCTGCCGTCATCGCGATCCAGAGGTATGTGTTGGGCAAGCGATCCAACTGACCTCAGTTTCGGTCAAGAAGTCTTCGAGCAGGGAATATCCCGAGCCAACGATTTGCGCAACCTTGGGCCAGATATTCACTGTATGGAGAACCAGAATCGATACGCGGAAGCGAGCCCGAACCTGGCGGTCGCAACGGCTAGCGTGGGTGGATGATCAACCGCCTATTGCCTGTCGTCTGGCTCGGCATCGTCCTACTTCTCCTTGCTGGATGTAGTGCGACCATCAGCACCAGCTCGGGTCCCTCTGAGAGCGCGTCCGGTGCGACATCCGCGGCTCCCGACCCCAATCAGACAAATGGAGCGGCCGCCGAACCAGCAACGAGTCTGATCGCCGGTGACTGCACCGCCGCCGAGATGGAGGTCCGTCAGCCGACCGTCTACACGGTCTATACGGGAGATTCCGATACGCCGGTAACCATCCACTACACCGCCTTCAATCATGACGGCACCAATCCGACGGTGAAGCTCACCACGGTGGGCCCGGTCATCAACATCCTGGGGTACGCGTGTAACGAGGCAAGCGTTCAGGCGGACTGGATACTCACCGCGACCCACGGTATCGATGAGACAATCACGTGCGTCCAGGACTTCGGGGGTCGAATCCTCAGCACTGAGACGAAGAAGCAAGCGAACGCGACAGTCGACTGCACGGGCAATCCGGGCAGATAATGTTGGTGCTCTGCCTCAGTTGAGTAGCGTGACGCGCATCCTCACGGCCGAGTGCCCACGCGTACCCGGAGCTGGT
>JBDUDZ010000315.1:0-2538 GCA_040002635.1 Rhodoglobus sp. | reverse complement strand
GCCCGTCACGCCGGCGGCAAGCTGGTGCTGCGCATCGAAGACACCGACGCCGCGCGCGACAGCGAAGAGAGCTACCACCAGATTCTTGACGCGCTGAACTGGCTCGGGATCGACTGGGACGAGGGCGTCGAAAAGGGCGGCCCGAACGAGCCGTACCGCCAGTCGCAGCGCACCCCGATCTACCTCGAACTGATTGAGCGCCTTCTGGATGCCGGCCTGCTCTACGAGAGCTACGTCACCCCCGACGAGATGGAGGCCCGCAATGTCGCCGCGGGCCGCGACCCGAAGCAGGGCTACGACAACTTCGAGCGCGAGCTCACCGCGGAGCAGCGTGCGGCCTTCCGCGCCGAGGGCCGCCAGCCAGCTCTGCGCTTGCGGGTGCCTGACGAAGACCTCAGCTTTGACGACCTGGTGCGCGGCCCGATCACCTTCCCCGCGGGCAGCTTCACCGACTTCGTGGTTGTGCGCCCGAACGGCGCCCCGCTGTACACCTTCGTCAACCCGGTCGACGACGCGCTGATGGGTATCACGCACGTGGTGCGCGGCGAAGACCTGCTCTCGAGCACTCCACGTCAGATCGCGATGTACCTGGCGCTCATCAAGTTGGGCGTGACCGAGTTCGTGCCGCGCTTCGGGCACCTGCCACTCGTGCGCGGTGACGGGACTAAGAAGCTCAGCAAGCGCGATCCCGAGTCGAATCTGTTCCACCACCGCGACCGCGGCTTCATTCCCGAGGGGCTGCTGAACTACTTGGCCCTGCTCGGCTGGTCGATCGCTCCCGATCGCGATGTGTTCAGTCGCGACGAGTTCGTGGCAGCGTTCGACATCGCCGACGTCAACCCGAACCCGGCCAGCTTCGACCAGAAGAAGGCCGACTCGATCAACGGCGACCACATCCGGATGCTGGCCGCCGACGACTTCGAGGCCCGTCTGCTTCCCTACCTGGCTGGCATCATCGCCGACCCGCCGACCCCGACCGAGCGCGTGATTCTGCGGGAGGCCGCACCACTCGTGCAGGAGCGCATCACCGTGCTCAGCGAGGCCAGGCCGATGCTGGAGTTCTTCTTCCAAGAGAGCGACACGATCGTCTACGAGGCCGAAGCTCTGCCCAAGGATGCCGACCAGGCAAGGCTCATTCTGAGCGCCGCCTACGCATCCCTCGAGCAGCTCGACGACTTTTCGGCCGAGGTCATCGAGCAGACCCTGCGGCACACGCTGACGGATTCACCCGAGCAAGGCGGGGCCGGGCTCAAGCCGCGCGACGCTTTCGGTCCACTGCGCAGCGCGCTCAGCGGCAAGCGGATCAGCCCGCCGCTCTTCGAGTCGATGGAGATCCTCGACAAAGAGGCGACACTGGCCCGGCTCGACCGGTTCAGGAGCGCCCTCTCCTCCTCGACGCACTAACCCGTGACGACCCCGCGGCTTCCTGAGCCCGAGTCCGTACCTGAACCGGGTGGGCGCTCGGCACGGCAGGTGCTCACGCTCGTGCTGATCGGAGTCATCGGCGGCTTGCTGTCCGGCGCCTTCGGTGTCGGCGGCGGCATCGTCATGGTTCCGCTGCTGATCCTGCTGGCCAAGCTCGACCAGCGGCACGCCTCGGCGACTTCCCTTGTCGCGATCGTTCCGGCCGCGATCGCCGGCACGGTCAGTTACGCGTTGATCGGGCAGGTCAATGTGCTGGTCGCCGTCCTCATTGCCGCGGGAGGCGTGGTCGGCTCGCTGATCGGCGCGCGTCTGCTGCGAACGCTGTCGATTCGGTGGCTGCGCTGGCTATTCATCGCACTGCTCCTGGTCGTGGTCGTGCGCCTGTTTCTCGAGGTGCCGCAGCGCGCTGGCGTGATCGTCTTGACCCCGGTCTCCATCCCGGGTCTTGTCGTGCTCGGCCTCGCGATGGGGATCGCCTCTGGGCTGTTCGGGATCGGCGGTGGCATCGTCGTCATCCCGGTGCTCGTGTCGCTGTTCGGCGCCGGTGACCTGCTGGCCAAGGGCACCTCGTTGCTCGCGATCATCCCCGGCGCGGTGACAGGAACGATCGCGAACGCCCGCGCCGGATTCGTGGATGTCGTCGACGGTGCGATCGTCGGCGTCACCGCGGCGCTGGCATCGTTCGGTGGGGTGGCGCTGGCGTCGATGCTGTCGCCGCGGCTCGCGACCATCCTGTTCGCCGTGCTGCTGCTCGCAGCCACCGCGCAGCTCATGGTTCGCGCGATTCGGGACGAGCGTCGGCTGCGTGGCTAGGACTTCGCTGTCTTGACGGTGCCCTTGCCGGCGCTGCGGTTCTTCGCAATGGTCGCGCGGGTTTGCGGGGAGTCGAGGGGGCGCCCACAGAGCTCGTTGAGCATCTCGATCTGAGCTCTGTTGATCGCCATCAACTCCTCGATCTCCTTCTTAGCCGCCATGTTGGTTTCGAAATCGTGCTTCGACAGGGCAGCCGCGATGCCATCCTGACGCTTCGCGGCAATCAGCAGGATGGCGCCCTGAAGCCCGGCGAGCATGCTCAGAAAGAGATTGAGCAGGATGAACGGGTACGGATCCCAG
>JBDUDZ010000314.1:0-2543 GCA_040002635.1 Rhodoglobus sp. | reverse complement strand
AGGAGGGCCCGCCCGCGTGACAGGAGTGGCTCGAACAGCACCCCGACGACCGGCAGCGGCCCTGGTGGTGCGGGGGCGAGGGCATCCCGGGCACCCGACGAGATGTCGACGATGTACGGCGCGACTCGTCGGGCCAGACGTGGGCGACTCATCCGCGGAGCAAGGCTCGCGAGCGACCACAGGCCGAGACCGAGGGTCACCCCGATCACGAGGGCCCAGGCGACCGCGGGGCTCACGCGAACCACCGCCGTTCTTCGGGCAGCCGGCCGAGCCCGATCATCAATCGGTAGGCGAGGAACGACACGACGAGCCCGACGACGATCATCGCGGCACCAGCTGCCGAGTTGTAGGCTGCGGCCGCTTCCGGTCGGGTGGCGAGCAGTAACAGCACCACCCAGGGCGCAGCGACACCGAGTCGTGCCGCATTCATGACCCAGGACTGGCGAGCTTCGACCTCAGCGCGGATTGCGCTCTCCTGGCGAAGGTAGGCACTGAGATTTCGCAGCACTGTGGTGAGCTCGCTGCCGCCGACCTCTCGCGACATGCGCAGCGTCTCGATGATCCTGTCGGCCACGGGATCGGCGAGGCGATCCTTGAGCGAGTCGAGGCACAGCGCGAAGTTGCCGGTGGCACGGTAGTCCGCTTCGAAGTGGGTGAATGCCGCGCGGGTTGTCGGCGGGCCGGTGTGCGCGAGGATCACCACGCTGTCCGCGAGGGCCAGACCCGAGCGCACTCCGGAGACGAGCTGGTCGACGACGTCTGGCCACACCACCCGGGTGGCGCGCCGCCGCGACCGTGCACGGCCGCTGATCACCGCCCACGGCACAAGGAACGCGGCGACACCCGCCGCGATCGCCAGCGAGACGACCGCCGTTGTCGCGAAGGCAACCGCTGCCGCCACGATTCCCAACAGGGATGCCACGGCCACAACAACTCCGAGACCCACCGTCCCGAGCCCTGCCTGCACGAGCCGCTCGCGCATCGCGACGACCCAGCGGATCGACCGTGCCGCCCGCACCTCCCGTCGGGGCCACAGCCACGGCGACGCGCTGAGCAGCAGCCCGCTGGCGAGCATCAGACCGAGCACCGCGCTCATCGCCGGGCCGCCGCAAGAATCGACACCGGGTCGAGCCCCGCGTTTTGGAACTTCACAATTCTGCTCGGGAATCCCCCGGTCGGCTCGAGCATGCCATCCTTCAACGCAAAGATCGGGCTGGCTTCGATCACGCCGGAATTCACCACTCCACTCGGCGCGATGATCTCCACGACTCGACGATGACCGCCGCGCCCCAACTCGCAGTGCACCACGATGTCGATGCAGCCGGCGACCGTTGGCACCACGAAGCCGGAGTCGATGTTGCGACCGGCAAGCAGCGGGAGCGTGCAGAGCTTGACCAAGGCATCCCGGGCGCTGTTTGCATGGATACTCGACATGCCGGGCAGCCCGCTGTTTAACGCGATGAGGAGGTCGAGCGACTCGGCCTCGCGCACTTCGCCGACCACGAGGCGGTCGGGGCGCATCCGCAGGGCTTCTTTGATGAGGCGGCGCAGCGAGATCTCGCCGGTGCCTTCGAGGCTGGGTTGGCGACACTGCATGCCGATCGTGTCGCGGGTGCCGACCGCCAGCTCGAAGGTTTCCTCGACGGTGATGACGCGCTCCGAATCACGGGTTGCTGCGAGCAGCGCGTTGAGCATCGTGGTCTTGCCCGACTGGGTGGCGCCCGACACGAGGATGTTTTGCCCGGCCAGCACGCACATCCGCAGGAACTCGGCGGCTTGGGGCGTGACGCTTCCGAGAGAAACGAGTCGTTGCAGGTCGCGGATGCTCTGGCTGAACTTGCGGATGTTGACAGCCCAGTGCTTGCGCGTCACGTCAGGAATCACCACGTGCAGCCGCGATCCGTCAGGCAGCGAGGCGTCGACGAACGGCGAGCTGAGGTCGACGCGGCGACCGGATGACTGCAGCATGCGCTCAACGAGGTCGCGCACTTCGCCGTCGCCGAGCACGATGCCAGTCAGTTCAGGGATGCCGTCGCGCGCGACGAACACCGCGACCGGCGCGTTGATCCAGATCTCTTCGATGCCGTCGTCGTCGAAGAACGGCTGCAGCGCGCCGAAGCCGGTGAGCGTGGCGACGAGCTGCCGGGCTGCGAGTTGCTCGTCGGGCAGCAAGGGAACCGAACCGCCGAGCGCGCGCTCGCTGTAACGACGCACCTCGTCGTGAACGTACTTCGCGGCGAGCGCCTGGTCGGTGCCGAGGTCGACCCCGTCGCGCCGCACGCGCTCGCGCACCTGGTCGGCGATCTGGGCGAGAGCATTCGGCATGGGTCGATCATCGGGAAGGTGGCGCGAGCCCGGGCTGCGTTATCCACAGCGCGAATGCCCCTCACTAGGCTGACCGCTATGGCGCACGACGAAACTCGCGTGGCCGCCGCCGACAAATGGATGGCGCGACTGCTCGGCAACCGCATGCTCATGCGCTTTCCTGTGCCGCTCTACCGGGCGGGCCTGGGGTTTCTCCTGGGCAAGCGGCTCGTGATGAT
>JBDUDZ010000313.1:0-2545 GCA_040002635.1 Rhodoglobus sp. | reverse complement strand
ATCGTGACGAAGCCGTCGTGCTGCGCACCCACAAGTTGGGTGAAGCCGACCGCATCGTCATCATGCTGAGCAAGCAGCACGGCAAAATCCGCGCTGTTGCCAAAGGTGTTCGTCGCACGGGCTCGCGTTTCGGCGCGCGGCTGGAGCCATTCATGGTGGTCGACGCACAGTTCTACATCGGCCGCTCGCTCGACATCGTGCAGCAGGCCGAGTCGCTCGGCTCCTACGGCGCAGATATCGTCGCCGATTATCCGAGTTTCACGGTCGCGAACGCGATGGTCGAGGCGGCCGACCGGCTGAGTGATCACGAGGCGGGCATCCAGCACTACCTGCTGCTGGTCGGCGCGTTGCGGTCGCTGGCGAAGGGCGAGCACTCGCCGGGGCTCACCCTTGACTCGTACCTGTTGCGCGCGCTCTCGATCGCGGGCTGGGCGCCGAGCTTCGTCGACTGCGCAGTGACGGGCGAGCCCGGGCCGCACACCGCCTTTGTCGTGCAGTTGGGCG
This sequence comes from Rhodoglobus sp., assembly GCA_040002635.1. Lineage (GTDB taxonomy): Bacteria > Actinomycetota > Actinomycetes > Actinomycetales > Microbacteriaceae > Rhodoglobus. The sequence continues at coordinate 2,041 of JBDUDZ010000313.1, read as the reverse complement.
GGGTAGTCAGCGACGAAGTGGCCCCACACGGTGCCCCGAGACTTGACCCGACGACCGTGCAGTTGCTCGCGTCATTGCTGGCAGGCGAATGGGAGATCGCCGAGGCAGCCGACGAGCGCGCCAAAGCCCAGGCCAGCGGTGTCGTTGCCGCATACACCCAGTTCCATTTGGAGCGCGGCTTGCGCTCTCTCGACCACCAGGACCGCACGATCGCATGAGACCGCCGCCTGAAGAGAGCCGCGTGAGGACCGCCGCATGAGCGCGAAGAAGACGCACCGCGATGCCGTCGACTTCAAGCCGATCGACTGGACGGGCCTCTACCCCCCGACGATGCCGGCCAAGGCGGTCCCGGATCACGTGGCGATCGTCATGGACGGCAACGGTCGCTGGGCGAACAAGCAGGGTCTCACCCGCATCGAAGGCCACCGCGCCGGGGAGGCTGCGTTGCTGGATGTCGTGGCGGGTGCCATCCAGATCGGCGTCAAACACCTCAGTGTGTACGCGTTCTCAACCGAGAATTGGTCCCGCAGCCCCGAGGAGGTCCGCTTCCTCATGGGCTTCAACCGCGACGTACTGCATCGCCGCCGCGATCAGCTCAACGACTGGGGTGTTCGCGTGCGTTGGGCGGGCCGCACGCCGCGGCTGTGGCGCTCGGTGATCCGCGAGTTGCAGTTCGCCGAGCGGCTCACCGCGGGCAACTCGACGTTGACGCTCACGATGTGCGTGAACTACGGCGGTCGCAATGAGGTGACGGATGCCGTGCGGGCTATCGCAGAAGAGGTCAGGGCCGGCCGTCTAAAGCCCTCCGGCATCACCGAGAAGACCATCCAGAAGCACCTTTACATTCCAGATGTCCCCGACGTCGACCTGTTCGTGCGCAGCTCGGGGGAGCAGCGAACCAGCAACTTCCAGCTGTGGCAGAGCGCATACGCCGAGATGGTGTTCCTCGACACGCTCTGGCCAGACTTCTCGCGCACCGAGCTCTGGCACGCCGTCGAGTTGTACGCCAGCCGCGCCCGTCGTTTCGGCGGCGCGATCGATGCGCCGACCCTGTGATGGACTTCTCGGCACTTCCAACCGCACCGAGCGGTCGCGCGCCTCGCCCCCGATTCGACCCGCAACGGATGGGCGTGGCGGGGCTGTACGCGGTGATCTTCGTCGGAACCGCAGGCGCGTTCGGGATCGGATTCATGAATCTGGCCGTGCAGACGTTCACCAAGGCTGCCAAGCCGATCACGGGGCCCCTCTGGACGATCGGCTGGGTCGCCTCCGTCCTGGCCGTCCTCGTCGGAGTCGTTCCCGTCGCGATGATCGTGGTGCGGGAAATGCTGGGGCGCCGTGCGCACACTCCCGACGGATCCCTGGCGGCTTTCGCCCAGGCGAACGGTCTCAGTTACGAGGCCGGATTGCCGCTGCCCGACTATCCGGGGGCTATCTTCTCGACCGGCACGCGGCGCACTGCCACGCGCCGATTGACTTCGACCTCTGGCCCCTCGTTCGAACTGGGCGATTTCTCGTACGACGTCCCCGCCGGTCGCACCACCGCGACCCACAACTGGGGATACATCGCGCTGCGCTTGGATCGACGCCTCCCTCAGATCCTGCTCGAGTCCGTGGCGTACGGCCAAAACACCGCTGGTGCACTCCCGGTCGCGATAAACCGTTCCCAGAAGTTGCAACTCGAGGGCGATTTTGATCGCTACTTCACTCTTTACTGCCCGCGCGGATTCGAGACGGACGCGCTGTTCTTGCTCACTCCCGACGTCATGGCACTGATGATCGACTCGGTTGCCGAGTTCGACGTCGAGATCGTCGATGACTGGCTCTTCGTCTACTCACCCACCGACTTCAGCACGGCGGGCGAAGCCGAGTACCGCCGACTGTTCGACATCATCCAGATGCTTGAGGCGAAGATCGTGGATCAGGCCGCCCACTACTCCCACGACGACGCGGAGGTGCAACAGGCGCGGGGAACGCAACAAGCTGAGCAGGCGGCGGATGGTGTCAGGCTGACTCGTGCGACCTCGCAGTACTCCCGGAT
>JBDUDZ010000312.1:0-2551 GCA_040002635.1 Rhodoglobus sp. | reverse complement strand
GTCGGTCAACCACTGCACTCGATCGGCGGTGCCGTCGGCGATGAGGTCGAGGTCGTCTTCCATCTCGGCGGTGAAGTCGTACTCCACGAGGTCGCCGAAGTTCTCTTCGAGCAACCGCACCACGCTGAACGCGATCCAGTTCGGCACCAGCGCGGTGCCGCGCGGGGTGACGTAGCCGCGGTCGATGATCGTCGAGAGGATGCTCGCGTATGTCGACGGACGCCCGATCCCCAACTCTTCGAGCGACTTCACCAGGCTCGCCTCGGTGTAGCGCGGCGGTGGGCTGGTCTCGTGGCCTTTGGCCTCGAGCTCGTGCAAGGCAAGCACCTGACCCTCGGTCAGCGGCGGCAGGCTGGCGTCGGCGTCTCCGCTCTTCTCGTCGGTGACGCGCGCCTCGTCCTTGCCCTCCTCGTATGCCGAGAGAAAACCGCGGAAGGTGATGACGGTTCCGGATGCCGTGAACTCGGCAGTGCCGGCCTCCACCGTCTTGCCCGCGATGGTCACCGATGCCGTCGAACCGCGCGCATCGGCCATCTGCGACGCGATCGTGCGCTTCCAGATGAGGTCGTAGAGCTTGAAGTCGTTGCCGCGCAGCACGCTCGAGAGCTCCGACGGAGTCTTGAAGACGTCACCGGCCGGGCGCACCGCCTCGTGCGCCTCCTGGGCGTTCTTCGACTTGCTGGCATACACACGCGGCTTGTCTGGCACCGTTTCGGTGCCATAGAGCTTGGCGGCCTGGCTGCGGGCCGCGTCGATCGCCTGCTTCGACAGGGTCGACGAGTCGGTTCGCATGTAGGTGATGTGGCCGTTTTCATACAGCCCCTGGGCGACGCTCATCGTCTGCCTGGCCGAGAAACGCAGTTTGCGCGCGGCCTCCTGCTGCAGCGTCGAGGTGGTGAAGGGCGCTGCCGGGCGGCGCGTGTACGGCTTCGATTCGACGCTCGACACGGTGAAGCTCGTGGAGTCAAGCCGAAGGGCCGCCGCCAGAGTTTCGGCCGCGGTCTCGTCGAGGGCCACTGCCTCGCCACCGAGCACACCGCGGTCGTCATAGTCACGACCGGATGCCACGCGCTTGCCGTCGAGTCGAGCCAGCTTGGCGGCGAAGGCCGAGGCGGTCGCCGCGCTCGCACCAGTGGCTGCCGCGGCGCCGAGTGTCGCCATGAGATCCCAGTACGACGCTGAGACGAAGGCGAGACGCTCCCGCTCTCGGTCGACCACCAGGCGGGTCGCGGCGGACTGCACGCGGCCGGCCGACAGGCCAGGGCCGACCTTGCGCCACAGCACGGGTGAGACTTCGAAGCCGTAGAGGCGGTCGAGAATCCGGCGGGTCTCCTGCGCGTCGACCAGATCGGTGTCGAGCTCGCGGAAGTTCTCTTGCGCGCGCTGGATCGCCTCTTTGGTGATCTCGTGGAACACCATGCGTTTCACGGGAACCTTCGGCTTCAGCACCTCGAGGAGGTGCCACGCGATGGCTTCGCCCTCGCGGTCCTCATCAGTTGCGAGGTAGAGCTCGTCGGCATCTTTGAGTGCCCGTTTGAGATCGGCGACCGTCTTCTTCTTCGCGTCGCTGACCACGTAATAAGGAGCGAAGCCGTTGTCGACATCGACGGAGAACTTGCCGAGCGAACCCTTCTTCAACTCTGGCGGGAGGTTCTTCGGCTCGATGAGGTCGCGGATGTGCCCCACCGAGGCTTGCACCTCGTAGCCGTCGCCAAGGAATTGCGCGATGGTCTTGGCCTTCGCCGGTGACTCGACGATCACCAGCTTTTTGGTCCCGGGCACTTCTCCCCTTCCGTCCGAGGCACACCATACACAGTCCTCAGCGAAGTCTGCTCGGACCGCCGCACCGCGTTCGCTCCGGGCCCCTCCCCCTTCGGATGACCGAAAAGACTGGCTTCGGCAGCCCGAAACGGCATTTTGTCTGGTTCGTCATGGCCCTGGGCCTGCCCGCGCGGTCGCCGTGATCGGGATGCCTGCGAACGTCCCAGCGGCCGTCACCGAGACCACCAGCCCATCAGACTCGCACCTCGCGAGACGCGCGCCGTTGCCCCGCGCGACCGCCGCGGCAACCTCGCACGGGGCCCCGCCGATCGCTCCGGAGGCAGCGTCTGCCGCGCCGAGCGCCGCCAGCTCCGCCGCTCCGATGACCCGTTGCCTGACGGTCAATCCGCCAGCCAAGCTCACTCCGGCGAGGCCGAAGATGATTGCTGCGCTCACGAGAGCGATGGCGAGCACCGAGCCCGCGCCGCCGTCACAGCGAACCCTCACTGCTCTGCCCGCGCGCAACTGGTGGCCGAGACGGTGAGCCCGAGCAGGGCGGCCGGCCCCCCGGCCGATGCCGTGAGGTGCGCGCAGACCATGGCCCCTGAGCGCGAGCTGCTCCACTGCGCTCCCGGTGCCTGCTGAGCGAGTCGCGCCGCGAGGGCGGGCGCTGAGTCGCCGCGGCCGAGGGAACGCGCGGCATCAGCCGCGGCATCCTGCAGCCGGATCTGCACGACGCCGAGCTGGATGCCACCGAGAACCATGCCGAGAACCAGCACCACCGCCGGGA
>JBDUDZ010000311.1:0-2583 GCA_040002635.1 Rhodoglobus sp. | reverse complement strand
CCACGTGGCCTCCGGCGCCTCTAACCCGCTGCCGTTCCACCAGATGTTCGGCTATGTCAACAAGTTCTTCCTCGACCACCCGATGAAGAACAAAAAGGGCGAAGATCTGGCGGTCCCGACGTGGTCGTTCCCGGTCATCAACAAGCTCGATACCGGGGTGCGGCGCAAGGAACGACTGGCCAACACGGCCGAGAAAGTGCTTGGCAAGCTGCCTGACACCGAGCGGGTGCGTGGCTGGCACAACCAGATGCTTCGCAACATCGCCGACCTGAAGACGCTGCGCAACTTCAATCAGCTCTATCTCGTCTATGTGCAGACCGAGATCATCTTCGACGACCGCAACCTGCGCGCGCTGCACGACTCCCTGCCCGTGGCGAAGCGAGCCGAGTTCGGCTTCGATATCGCGGCGATCGACTGGGAGGACTACATGATGAACGTCCACTTCCCGTCGGTCATCGCGCTCACCACGGAGTTCTCGGCGAAGCGGGCGGCGAAGAAAGCGGCAGCGCAAGCTGCGGCTCCGCCGTCTCATGAACTTGCAGTGCGATCCGACGTGCTGGCGGTCTTCGACCTCGAGGGCACCGTTGTCGACTCGAACATCGTTCAGCAATACCTCTGGGTGCGTTCGGCAGGCGTCCGCAAGGCCGCGTGGCCGGCAGAAGCGCTCTCGATTCTCGGATCGCTGCGCGGCTACCTGCGTGCAGAACGTCGCGACCGTGGCGAGTTCATCCGCTCGTTCCTGCGCCGATACGAGGGGATGCCGGTAGCCCGACTCGATCGGATCGTGCACGGTGGATTCGCCGACACGATGTACCGCCACACCAGCCCCGAGGCCATCCAGGCCATCAAGGCGCACCGCGACGCCGGTCATCGCACGGTGCTCGTCACCGGCTCGATCGAAACACTCGCCGAGCCGCTCGCCGGCCTCTTCGACGACGTGGTGGGCGGGCACATGCACGAGAAGAACGGCGTGCTCACCGGCTACCTCGCGAAACCTCCCCTGGTCGACGAAGCTCGCGCCGCCTGGGTGCGTCAATACGCCGAAGAGCATGGGCTCGACCTGGCGGCCTCGTACGGCTACGGTGACAGTCACGCAGACCTGGTGTGGCTCGAACTCCTGGGAAATCCCCATGCGGTGAACCCCGACACCCAACTTGCACGCGAAGCGCAACGAAGAGCATGGAAGATCGACACGTGGAAACGCGGCAATCGCTCACCGAAGCGTGATGTGATGGACGCGAAAACTCTGCAGGCTGATCGCGCATCCGGCCCCGCGAACTGAGGAACGACACCATGGCATTCGATATCGAGAAGTACACGACGAACTCCACCGCCGTTGCGTGGGGCGATCTCGACTTCGATACCTTCGACAGCCAGCCGCTGCCCGCCGCGACCCTCCGCAGCCTCGTCTACATGTGCAATGTGGAATATCACACGGTCTGCTACCTCCGCGATCTGTTGACGACGCCGTCACACAAGGAGCCCGAGATCGGCGCCTTCATGACGATGTGGAACCGCGAAGAGTTCTGGCACGGCGAAGCTCTCGCCGCGGTGCTCTCCAAGCACGGTATCGAGATGAACTTCGACGAGTTGAAGGCCAACCGCCTCAAGCTCGGCTGGAAAGACCGCCTCGACCCGATCAAGCAGTCCCTCATGGGCGGCCTGGTGGGCCTCGACTTCGTCGCCGTGCACATGGCGTGGGGCGCGGCCAACGAGTGGTCGGCGAACGCCGCCTACCTGCGGATGGCCAAGCAGGAGAACCACCCCGTGTTGGCCGAGCTGCTGAAGCGGATCGCCGCCCAAGAGACCAAGCACGTCGCGTTCTACGCATCGCAGGCTCGGGATCGCCTCGCCGCGAGCAAGAAGGCCCGCGTGATCGCGCGCTTCGCCCTGCGGAAGTTCTGGGGTCCTGTCGGATCGACCATCTCGACCGATGAGGAGGTCACCCACGTGATGGGCGAACTCTTCGGCGGCCTGGAGGGACGCAAGCTGATCCGCGACGTCGACTCCCACATCGCGAAGCTGCCCGGCATGGAGGGCCTCACGATTGTCGAGACCTCCCTCGATGCGCGTGGCATCGCGGCTGATGGCCCGGGCGCGCACGACCTGCGCGAGCTGGTCAGCGCATAGTTGGCCAGCGCGTAGTTCTGATCACGGCACCTCCGCCAGCATTCGCGCCGCGATGGGGCTCTTCGCGGGTGCCGGGATGGGATGCTGCGCCGGGTCAAGAGATCGCGGTGGCAGAAGCGAATACTCGGCACCCACGCGCGTGACCCGCCAGCCGTTGTTGTGAACGAAGTCGGCAGAGCAGTAGTCCGTCGGCGAGATCTGTGCGGCCGCCGTGACTCCAGGGGACGATGTGATGCGCCTCGCACCAGGAGGGCGGTCTGTCGCAGCCGGGGAAGCGGCATCCACCGTCTCGCACGGCGAGGCCGATGCGCTGTCGCGCGGTGAAGAGGCGCCGCGTTCGACCAACATCGACGACCTCGCCGCCCGAACTGAGCACGACCGGCACGATTCCCGCGTCGCAGGCGTGACGCTCGACCGTCTCGATACTGACCGCGACGGTCTGACCCTCGAACC
>JBDUDZ010000310.1:0-2622 GCA_040002635.1 Rhodoglobus sp. | reverse complement strand
ATCAGTAAGGCCGCTCTGCGCGACCAGCCGATCCTCGACCGCTACCAGGACACGATCTTCCGCCTGCCGCTGAACAGCCGCTTGCTGATCCTCGGCCCGCCGGGGACCGGCAAGACGACGACGCTGATCAAGCGCTTGGGGCAAAAGCTCGACCCCGAGTTCCTGAAAGATAGTGAGCGGGATTTGGTCCGCCGCATGGACGAAGGGAGCGAAGTGGCGCACGCACAGAGCTGGTTGATGTTCACGCCCACTGACCTGTTGCGCCAGTACGTGAAGGAGGCGTTCGCCCGGGAGGGTATCCCGGCGCCCGAGCAACGAATCCGAACTTGGGCCGACTACCGGCATGACCTGGCGCGCAATTGGTTCAACGTGCTCCGTTCGGGTGCGGGTGGCGGCATTTACGTCCTGAAGGATGCAGCCGCGACGCTGGCGCCTGCAGCCCACGAAAACCCCATTGGTTGGTTCGGCGACTTTGACCGTTGGCAGAAGACGGCCTGGCTCGAAGCAATACGACAGGCGGCTGGCGAACTTCAGGCCGACACCGAACCGTCTGTTGCGGCCATGGCTGGGCCTTCCGTGGACGTACTGACCGGCGCGACCTCCGACAGCCTCGATGAGATCGTGATTGCGCTCAGCCGTCAGTCGCGCAAGATCCAGGTGCGCATCTCCGAAATGAAGGCCTACACGGATAGCAAGGTTAAGGACGCGCTGACGCTGCAGGTCAATCGCAACCGTTCCTTTCTCGACGAGTTGGCTCGATTCATGGATACGTTGCAGGACGCCGCCGACGCAGACGACGAAGACAGCGACGACTCAGACGGCGAGGATGACGAAGACCTTGTCGAGTTGAAGACGGGGCGCGGCGCCGCGATGCAGGGCTACCAGCGCTGCGTTCGTGCCAAGGCGCGAGCCGCGGCTCGCAAGCGCGCCCTCAAGAAGGGCTCTCGCAACAGCCGCATCGCCGACTGGCTGGATGATCGCGGCCTGCCGCCCAAGGACCTGGCCGGCGTGGGCAGGAGCCTGGTGCAACAGTCCCGGGCAAGGCGGCTCGTCAATCCGGCCACCTCGTACATCCAGGGGGTGCCCAGGCGATACCGCAGCTTCAGGCGCAGTCGTCATGCCGAGAGCAGCTGGTATCAGACCACGGGCTATGCCGTGACAGACCTGCATCCGCTGGAGCTCGACGTCGTTTTGCTTGCCATGCTGCGCAATGCAAGCGGTCTGGCACAACGCGCCCAGGTGCGCCGTGATCTAGAACTGCCTGAATGGTCAGCCCTGCGACGCGTGCAGGCCACGGCCAGTCATCAAATCCTGGTTGATGAGGCGACCGACTTCTCGCCGGTCCAACTGGCCTGCATGACGGCCCTAGCCAACCCGCTGGGCCAGTCGTTCTTTGCCTGCGGCGACTTCAACCAGCGCCTCACGACTTGGGGCAGCCGCTCGCTGGATGACATGACCTGGGCGTGCCCGGGCCTGTCGCACCAAACCATCACGATTTCGTATCGCCAAAGTAGCCAGTTGAATGAGCTCGCCAAGAGCATCGTTCGGCTCGGTGGGGGAGATGACAGCTCCATGTCGTTGCCGGAGGGTGTCGACAACGCAGGTGTGGCACCCGTGCTTGTTGAGCAACTGGCATCAGCCGCCGACACGGCGTCGTGGCTAGCGGCGCGCATCCGCGAGATCGAGTCTTTCGAGAAGAAGCTGCCGCCTTCAATCGCCGTGCTGGTGATGAGTGAAGGCGACGTTCAGCCGTTGGCTGAAATGCTGAGCATGCAGCTCGCCGACGACAACATTCGAGCCGTGCCTTGTCGCGACGGGCAGACCATGGGAAAGGAGAACGATGTGCGGGTGTTCGACATCCAGCACATTAAGGGCCTGGAGTTCGAGGCCGTGTTTTTCGTTGGTGTGGACAGACTCGCCTCTAGCCAACCCGAGTTGTTCGACAAATACCTGTACGTCGGCACAACACGGGCCGCGACCTACTTGGGCATGACCTGCCACGGGTCCTTGCCAACGGCGCTGGAACCGCTGAGGACCATGTTTTCGAAGCAGTGGATGCCAGCGTAAGGTCATAGCGAGTACGAGGATTAATGGAACTCCAGTGAACGCGAAGACCTAGGGGAAATAACCGGGCAACGTCGTGCCGCGCCCATCGTCATCAGTGGAACGGCACCATCTTGGCCCCGTCGGCATCGGTCGCCGCAATCGCGCACAGCGCGTCGACCGCGTTCCTAGCGTTGGGTCTTGCCATATCGGCGTGCTCACCGCCGCCACGTTCGGCGTGTCCGGCCGCCAACGTAACGAAGTGGCTAGTCGTGACTGCTCTACTGCTCTCGACCTTGTACGGTTTTCAATGCTCCCGCGGTCTCCGCGGTGTTCCGGTAGCACGGGTCAAGGCCGCAGCGTCCATGCATGGTCGAAAGCCGTGCGCATCTGCGGACTGACGGGAGGCAGCCGGTCGACAACCCGCTTCGCCCAGTCGAAGTACTCCCGCTTGCGCTCAAGCGTCCAGCCCGCGGGAGGGCTGCCGGCGACGTCGCGCAGATTGCAGGTCTTGTCCGCGAGCTTCACCAGCGCCGCCCGTTCACTGAGGTGCGGTGCGTGGTCGACTTGACGCTGCTT
>JBDUDZ010000309.1:0-2624 GCA_040002635.1 Rhodoglobus sp. | reverse complement strand
CGCTCACCACGATGTCGAGCAGCGTGGTGTTCACCTGCTCCGGCGGGTACTTGTACGCGATCGCCCAGCGGGGCGCCCGGCTGGTTGCGCCGAGTTCATCGTGCAGGGCGAGCTCGTCCACCTTGATCACGATGCCGTCGATCTCGTGCTCGACACTGTCTCGGTGCGCGCCGTAATACTCGATGAACTCAGCCGCCGCCTGCGCGGTGGCGGCGACGCGGTAGTGCGTGCTGGTGGGGAGTCCCCAGCCGGCGAGCAACGTGTAGGTCTCGCTTTGCGACGCCACGGGTGGGTTGTTCCATGCGCCGATGCCGTGCACGAGCATCCGGAGTCGACTAAGCCGGCGGTGCATAAGGTCGAGCCCCGCCGCGTTTTTGCCTTCGGCTTTCTGTCGAAGCGAGCCGGATGCCGCGTTGCGCGGGTTTGCGAACACCCGCTCTCCCGCGGCAGCCTGTTCGGCATTGAGCGCGCGGAAGGCGTCGACCGGGAAGAAGATTTCTCCGCGGACCTCGACCAGCGCCGGGTGACCCTCGCCGGACAGTCGCGCAGGGATGCCGTTGATGAAGCGCACGTTCTCTGTCACGTCTTCGCCGACCACGCCGTCACCGCGCGTGGCCGCGCTCGTCAGGCGACCGTTCTCGTAGCGCAGGTTGATTGCCAGGCCGTCGATCTTTAGCTCACAGAGGTAGTCGACGTGACGCGCGGAATCGCGTTCCACTTTGGCCGCCCAGGCGGCAAACTCGTCGAGCGAGAAGACGTTGTCGAGGCTGAGCATGCGTTCCGCGTGCCGCACCGGATCGAAGAGGGTGGCCGCGCTGCCGCCGACAGTCTGGGTGGGGCTGTCTTGCCCCTGGAGCTCGGGGAACATCCGCTCGAGTTCTTCGAGGCGGCGCATCATCGTGTCGTATTCGAGATCGCTGACGAGCTCTTCGTCGCGCTCGTAATACGCATCCCTCAGTTCAAGGAGTCGCACTGTCAGGGCATCGACCTCCCGCTTGGCTGCCGCCAACTGCGGGTCGGTGTGCTGGGCAATCTCGGTGTCGGCCACGGTTCAACTGTACCGACGGGGTCTGACGCACCGAGGGGCGAAACACACGGTGCGGTCGTCTGACGCAACGACTCTCACGAGGGCGACGAGCGAGGGGCGATCGGTGATCCGGTTGGCCCGGTTGGCCCCGTTGGCCCCGTTGGCCCTGTTGGCCCGGTTGGCCCCGTTGGCCCGGTTGGCCCGGCCGGTTGGCCCGTTTGGCGCAGCTAGCGCCGAGTTGGCCCCGTTAGCCCAGTTGGCCCGGTTGGCGCAGTGCCACTGTGCGGGAAGGTTAGGCGTTGGCGGGCACTGCGCTCACTGTGCGGTCGATCGTGCACTGGCCCAGCACGCGCGTGCCCACGTACAGCACAGCGGTCTGACCGGGAGAAAGGCCGACGATCGGCTCCTTTGGCACAATCACGAGTTCGGGGATGGATGTCGCACTCTGGCCGCTCGCACCGGTACTGCCATGCACAGCATCGCCCACTCCCACGCTGCCGATCCACGCCACGGCAGGCACCGGGTCGGCGTGCGCGCGGATCTGCACCTCGCACTCGAAACGCTGGCTCGCGTCATCCACGAGTCCGGATGCCACGGGGTCAAGCCCCGCCCAACTGAACTTGGCCCCGCCGAGCTCGCCCACCGCAAGTGCCTCGCGCGGGCCCACGACGACCTCGTTTGTTTTTGGACGGATCTCCAGCACGAACCGTGGCATGCCGTCGTCGGTCGGAAAGCCCACGTTGATGCCCTTGCGCTGGCCGATGGTGAAGGCGAGCGCGCCCTCGTGCGTGCCGAGCACTGCACCGTTGCGATCGAGGATGTCGCCCTGCGCGGCGCCCACCTTGTCGGCGAGCCAGCCGCGGGTGTCGCCATCCGGGATGAAGCAGATGTCGTGCGAGTCGGGCTTGGATGCGACGCTGAATCCGAGAGCCGCGGCCTCGGCGCGTACTTCAGCCTTGGACGGCGTCGCGCCGAGCGGGAACATTGCGTGCGCGAGCTGGTCGGTGGTGAGCACGCCGAGCACGTAGGACTGGTCTTTCGCCCAGGCGGCGGCGCGGTGCAGTTCTCGATTGCCGGCAGCATCCGTGACGATCGAGGCATAGTGACCGGTCACCACGGCGTCGAAGCCGAGAGCAAGGGCCTTCTCCAGCAACGCGGCGAATTTGATGCGCTCGTTGCAGCGCATGCAGGGGTTGGGGGTGCGCCCGGCCGCGTACTCGGCGATGAAGTCGTCGACCACATCGAGTCGGAAGCGCTCCGAGAAATCCCAAACGTAATAAGGGATGCCGATAATGTTCGCCGCCCGCTGCGCATCCATCGAGTCTTCGATAGTGCAACAACCGCGAGCGCCCGTGCGCAAGGTGCCGGGGGTGCGGCTGAGTGCAAGATGCACGCCGACAACCTCATGGCCGGCCTCGACTGCACGCGCAGCGGCGACCGCGGAGTCGACTCCCCCGCTCATTGCCGCCAGCACCTTCATGGGGTCGAGTTTACGCGGGCCACCGCGGGCGTCTTGCGCGAGCCCAGACCGAGCGGGAGTGGGAACCTGAGCGGGAGGGGGAACCCGAGCGGGCGAGCGATCAACCCGGGATGTCGG
>JBDUDZ010000308.1:0-2647 GCA_040002635.1 Rhodoglobus sp. | reverse complement strand
GAGCGTCGCATGAGCCTCGCATTCCTGAGCAAGCCAATCGGCGGCTCCAAGAAGGGCACGGACTCCGTAGACGCAAAGGAACCGAAGCAGGGCAGAACTCCGGGACCCAGCAGAGGGGCGGGCAACATCGCTGTCGGCGGAGCGCCCCGTGTCGATCTCATGCCAGCCGAGATTCGCACGAAACGAGCTCAACTGCGTACGCGCCGTTCCCTCCGGGTAGGGCTTTTCGGTGTATTCGTCGTGGTTGTCGTGGCCTGTGCTGCCACGGTCGCTGGCAGTCTCGTTGCGGCAAACTCGCTGCAAAGCGCACAGTCCCAGCAGGAAGCCTTGATCGCCGAGCAGGGGAAGTATTCCGACATCACCTCGAGCAAGACCGCGATCTCGTTGATCAAGGCTGGACAAGTGGTCGCCGACTCGTCGGAGATTGATTGGCAAGCCTACCTTTCCAGCCTGCAGGCAACGCTTCCGGCTGGAGTCGTCTTGACGGACGTCGGCGTGACCGTAGCTGACCCGCTGACGCCGTACCCGGTCTCGGTCGAGCCGCTCCAGGGGCCACGGATCGCGGTTTTGTCGTTTACCGCGACAAGCCAGACGCTGCCCTCCATCCCGGCCTGGTTGGACGGGCTCAAGCAACTCAAGGGGTATGTCGACGCGACGCCTGGCCAGGTGACGCTCGGTGAATCGGGCTACTCGGCAAATGTCGTCATGCACATCGGAACTGATGCGTTCGCGCCTCGATTCGGCTCGAAACAGGATGCCAACGCGAACTCAGGAGGGAACTGACATGCAGTCACATCGAATTGTCAGCGCGGCCACGATCTTCTTGATGATTGTGCTCGTCGCTGCGGGATGGTTTCTCGTCGCTCAGCCCCAGTTGGCTGCAGCAGCAACCTCGAACTCGTCTCTCGCCGACCTACAGACTCAGATCGTCGCAAATCAAGCGACCATCACACAGCTGAAGTCGGATCAGAAGAATCTGCCCAAGTATTCCGCCCAGCTGGCCGCCTTGCGTCAGTCGATTCCAGCCGACTCTGACAGCTCGGCGTACATCACCGGGCTAGATGGTCTGGCGGCGGCTTCGGGGGTCACGATCACCGGAATCACAGTAGGCAACGCCATGCTTTACACCCCGCAGGCTCCGGCAGCAGCCGCCGACTCGACGGCGTCACCATCGCCGTCCGCGTCGCCATCGCCATCGGCGAGTGCGGCACCGGCGGCACCGGCCGCCGGATGGATTCCGCCGTCGGACCCGCGGATCACGAGCGCGAACTTCTTCGCGATTCCGGTTGCCGTGGCAGTGACGGGGGAGCGATCACAGACCCTCGGATTCGTGAAGGGGCTGCAGACGGGGCCGAGGTTGTTCCTCATCAATGGCCTGACCAGTTCGCCGGGCGAAGACGGTTCTAGTCAGACGACACTGTCTGTCAAGGGTTACATCTTCGTGGTGATCGACCCGAGTTCAGCGAGGCTCGGGGCGAAAGTGCCCACCGCCACACCCACACCCACACCCACCCCGACACCGACGTTCACTCCGTCGGCGTCCCCGAACCCGTCGGGCTCATCGACGCCCACTCCGACGACGAGCCCGACGCCTTAGTAGTAGCTTCGGCTACGACACGAGAGGGTCGCCTGTCCGCGTTCAGCGGAACGGCGGCCCTCTCGCTACATTGCGGCACCCCGCCTCCGCCACGTATAGTCGAATGCGTGTGTGCGCGTCATGCACGCTTCCCCTGCCCCGAAAATGAACCGGTCCGAAATGGCCGGGCAGTTTCCGCGGGCGGGGAGGGCCGAACGGCCCCCACGGCATATTCGCCAATGATCCCGGAACGGTTCCGCTCCGGGTGACGGATTGCGATGGAAGTCCATCAATCCGCTGTCACCGTGCAGCGATAGCAAGGAGCAATTTTGCCCACGATTCAACAGCTGGTCCGCAAGGGCCGCACGCCAAAGGTCGTCAAGACCAAGGCGCCGGCGCTGAAGGCCAACCCGCAACAGCGCGGTGTGTGCACCCGCGTCTACACGACGACTCCGAAGAAGCCGAACTCGGCCCTTCGCAAGGTTGCGCGCGTGAAGCTCTCGAACGGAACTGAGGTCACGGCCTACATTCCCGGCGAGGGTCACAACCTGCAGGAGCACTCGATGGTGCTCGTGCGCGGCGGTCGTGTGAAAGACCTCCCCGGCGTGCGCTACAAGATCATTCGCGGCGCCCTCGACACCCAGGCGGTCAAGAACCGCAAGCAGGCTCGCAGCTTGTACGGCGCGAAGAAAGACAAGAAGTAATGCCTCGTAAAGGACCAGCACCGAAGCGTCCCGTCATCGCGGACCCGGTCTACGGAGCCCCCATCGTCAGCCAGCTCGTCAACAAGATTCTCGTTGACGGCAAAAAGGGTCTCGCCGAGCGCATCGTGTACGACGCACTCTCTGGCGTCGGCACCAAGTCCGGCACGGATGCGGTCGTCGTTCTCAAGAAGGCGCTCGACAACGTGCGCCCGACCCTCGAGGTCAAGAGCCGCCGTGTCGGTGGCTCGACCTACCAGGTGCCCGTCGAGGTCAAGCCGCACCGTGCAAACACGCTCGCGCTCCGGTGGCTCACGAGCTACGCCAAGTCGCGTCGTGAGAAGACCATGACCGAGCGCCTGACCAACGA
>JBDUDZ010000307.1:0-2655 GCA_040002635.1 Rhodoglobus sp. | reverse complement strand
TTACGCGAACTGCGGCTCGAGCCGCCCTCGTCGGAACCTTCGTCTGTGCCCTCGCTGCGGCCAGAGTCGACCGGCGGCAGGATATCGTCGAGACGCACATCGGCCGGGGTCGGGTCTTCGAGGCCCGACTCAGCCTGCGCGACGTGCGCACCTGCAGAGCGGGGCTCGAAGTCGTTGTCGACAACAGGGGCGCCGGCCAGCACGGGAGCCGCCGCAATGGCCTCGGTGTCGGCGCTTGTCACACGGCGCGAGCCGCGCTTCTTGACGGCGATGGGTTCGGCTACCGGCTCGGCCGCAGAGTCAGCAGCAGCCGGGAGTTCGATGGTGCTCGGGGCGGACCTGTCTTGGTTCTCATTGAATTCGTTCAGTGCATTCACGAGGTCTCCTTTGCGAAGTTTGGAAGCGCCGCTGATGCCACGCTCGGCAGCCAGAGCCTGGAGCTCGGGCAGTCGAAGGGAATCGAGTTCGGCGCGGGTGCCCGCGTTTGTTGCACGGGAGTTAACGTCAGTCACTACTTGGGGTTCCTTTCCCCTACCGCGAAAGAATCCTGCGGCGGAGAGTTGATCGGGTCACCGTGTCCGCACGGATGTGCGGGAATCTGTGGCGATGAGCCGGCGGGTGATTCGCAACCGGGAAGCGCTGGCTATGGAGCCGAAGCTTCTACCTGGTGCGTGACAACTGTAGCACCCTTGAAGTCGACGGCCAGCATGAGCGACTCCCACGGGTTGTCGGAGTTCTTCGCCACGAGTTCGGCAGCCACCAGGCGCTGCGCCGGGTCGCTCGCGAGCACGAGGATCGACGGGCCAGCGCCCGAGACGACAGCCGCCAGGCCGTTTTTGCGCAGCACCTGAATAAGCGAATTTGTCTCGGGCATCGCACTCGCGCGGTAGTTCTGATGCAGTTTGTCTTCAGTTGCCTCGAGCAGCAGTTCGGGGCTCTGGATGAGCGCGGCAATGAGCAGGGCGCTGCGCGAGACGTTGAAGACGGCATCCGCATGCGGCACCGAAGCGGGCTGGAGACTTCGCGCGAGGGCTGTTGACATCGTGGCGGCAGGCACGCACACCACCGGTGAAACGCCGCGGTGCACGATGAGTTTCTTCGCCTTCGGCCCACCGGGTGTGGTCCAGGCGATGGTCAGGCCGCCGAAGATCGCGGGTGCGACGTTATCAGGATGCCCCTCCAGTTCGGTCGCGAGGGTGAGCAGGGCATCCGCGTCGATGTCGACGATGCCCTCGAGCAGCCCCTTGGCCGCCATGATGCCGGAGACGATCGCCGCCCCTGAGGAGCCGAGGCCCCTGCCGTGCGGAATGACGTTGTGTGCAACAAGGTGCAGACCGGGCATCGACTGCTTGTAGTGGTCGAACGTGTGCTTGATCGAGCGCACGACGAGATTCGTCTCGTCGGTGGGGACTTCGCCCTCCCCCACACCATGCACGTCAACCGCAAGGCCCTCAGCGGTGGCTGTGACATTCAGCTCGTCGTAGAGCGCGAGGGCTAGTCCGAGCGTGTCAAAACCCGGGCCGAGATTCGCGGAGGTCGCGGGAACTCGAACCGTGACGCTGCGGCCGACCGGAACGGTCGCGGCGGATCCCGTCATGCCTTTGCCAGGCCAAGCACGCTCGCGATGTGGTCGGTGTCGATCGGGACAACTGTTGGCGTTACATCCGACCCGTCTGCGGCACGCAGCGCCCAGTGCGGATCCTTGAGCCCGTGGCCCGTCACAGTCAATACGACAGTAGATCCCTTGGGAATCTGGCCGGCTTCCGCACGCTCGAGCAGCCCCGCGACGCTGATGGCGGAGGCGGGCTCGACGAAGATGCCGACCTCGGCGGAAAGGATGCGGTGGGCTTCGAGGATCTTCTCGTCAGTGATCGCGCCGAAGTACCCGTCGCTGTGCTCACGGGCCACCTTCGCAAGCTCCCACGATGCCGGATTGCCGATGCGAATAGCTGAGGCGATGGTGTCGGGATCTTTGACGACATGGCCGAGCACGATGGGGGCGCTGCCCGCGGCCTGGAAACCGAACATGCGCGGCAACCGGGTAGTGACCTTGCGCTCGAGTTCTTCGTTGTAGCCGCGGTGGTACGCGGTGTAGTTTCCCGCGTTGCCGACGGGAACGATATGGATGTCCGGGGCGTCGCCCAGCACCTCGACGACCTCGAAGGCCGCAGTCTTCTGCCCCTCGATGCGGTCGGGGTTAACTGAGTTCACCAGGTGCACCGGGTAGTTATCGGCGAGGTCGCGCGCGATATCGAGGCAGTCGTCGAAGTTTCCCTGCACCTGCAGTAACTCGGCGCCGTGCGCGATGGCCTGTGCGAGCTTTCCCATCGCAATTTTACCCTCGGGCACGAGCACCGCTGCAGTGATGCCGGCATGGGCAGCGTAGGCCGCAGCAGAGGCCGAGGTGTTGCCGGTGGAGGCGCAGATTATGGCCTTGGCACCGTGCTCGATGGCCTTGGAGACCGCCATCGTCATCCCGCGGTCTTTGAAGGAACCCGTGGGGTTCATGCCCTCGAACTTGACCCAGACATTCGCGCCGGTGCGCCGCGAGAGCGCGGGCGCTTCGATGAGCGGGGTGCCGCCCTCACCGAGCGTGATGATCGGGGTCGCATCAGAAATGTCGAGCCGGTCGGCATACTCGCGGAGGACTCCGCG
>JBDUDZ010000306.1:0-2679 GCA_040002635.1 Rhodoglobus sp. | reverse complement strand
GTCGCGAGCGCGGCTAGAGTGAGATGGGATCTGGCCATACCGACAGGGTAGGTCGCCCACCCCACGCTATTGACGCACGCCACGCACTTACCGTAGGTCCCTATATGTCGCAGTCATTCCTCGCCCGGTTGCCCCTCGCGCGCTATGAAATCGATCGCGACTACCTCACCCGCGATCGCGAGAACCTCTTCGACGAACTCTGGGCCGATCCGGCAACCCGTGTTCTGCCCGTGTTCAACGGCTCTGCCTTGCTCTCGGCACCGACCGCGCTCGCCCTCCTGCCAACAAATGCCCTCCCGAACGCAGGCTTGCGCGTCTACCTGGGGCGCTCGATCTCGACAACCAGTCCCGAACCGGTCGGCACCCCGATTGTCGCGGTGCTGCTCGAAGATGCCGGCCATCTTGCCGAGGCAGAATGGGGCAACCTGCGCCAACTCGGCGGCAGCCTGAGCGATCGTGATGCGGGGATGCTCACCGAAGCCCTCGCGATCCTCAACTGGCACACCTCCCACCTGTTCTCGCCGCGCACTGGTGAACCGACGATCTCGGAAAAGGGCGGCTGGGTTCGCCGCGATCCGGTGTCGGGTACAGAGGTTTTCCCCCGCACCGACCCCGCAATCATCGTGGGCGTCACTGATGCCGATGACCGAATTCTCCTCGGCTCCAACGCGCTGTGGGAGAGCAACAGGTACTCCCTGCTCGCGGGCTTTGTCGAACCGGGGGAGTCGCTGGAGTCTGCGGTCGTGCGCGAGATCTTCGAGGAGTCGGGCATCCACGTCGTCAATCCCGTCTACCTCGGCAGCCAACCCTGGCCGTTCCCCGCTTCGCTCATGCTGGGCTTCACGGCGACTGTTGACCCGGAGTATGCGGGAATCCAGCAGCCCGACGGTGTCGAGATCCTCGACCTGCGCTGGTTCAGTCGCGCTGAGCTTGCCGCAGCGCTGGGTGAGATAAAGCTTCCCGGCCGCACCTCCATCGCGCGAGCGATCGTGGAGCAGTGGTACGGCGGCCCGATTGACGACAGCACGTCGTGACAGCTGCTGAGTCGCTGCTCGCCGGTCTTGACGACCAGCAACGTATTGCCGCAGAGACGCTGCTGGGGCCGGTTTGCCTGCTCGCTGGCGCCGGAACTGGCAAGACCCGGGCGATCACCCATCGCATCGCCTACGGCGTTGCGACAGGCGTTTACCCGCCCGGCCGGGTCATGGCGCTCACCTTCACTGCAAGGTCGGCGGGTGAACTGCGAGGTCGATTGCGTGCTCTCGGCGCTGGCGGGGTTGCCGCTCGCACTTTCCATGCGGCCGCGCTCTCCCAGCTGAATTTCTTCTGGCCCCAGGTGGTTGGCGGAAGCATGCCTCGGCTACTTGACGGCAAGGCGAGACTTCTTGCCCAGGCCGCCGACACGATAAAACTCAAGCTCGACACCGCGACGCTGCGCGACGCCGCGGGCGAGATCGAGTGGCGCAAGACCTCCCGCCTGAGCCTCGATCAGTACGCCACAAAAACCAGGGCGCTCCCGCCCGCACTTGCGATGGCCCGCATGGTCGAACTGCAGCAGGCCTACGAGAATCTCAAAGACGAGCGGCGCCAGATCGACTTCGAGGATGTGCTGCTCGCCGCTGCGGGAATGGTCGAAGCCGAGCCGCGGGTCGCGCAACAGGTGCGCGAGCAATACCGGTTCTTCGTCGTGGACGAGTATCAAGACGTCTCGCCGCTGCAGCACGACCTGTTGTCGCTCTGGCTCGGCGACCGCAATGACGTGTGTGTGGTCGGCGACGTGAGCCAGACGATCTACTCCTTTGCCGGGGCGAGCCCGGACTACCTGCTGGGCTTTGCCAGCGAATATGAGGATGCCGTGGTTGTGCGCCTCGAGGAGAACTACCGTTCAACCCCACCGATCATCGATGCCGCAAACAAGCTGATGCGTGGGCGGGCCGGGGCGCTCACGCTGCATCCGGCGACAGGGCTCAAGGGTCCCGTGCCCTCGGTCACGGCTTTCGACAGCGACGGCGCCGAGGCCCGATCCGTGGCCAACTCGATTGCCGCCGAGATCGCCTCCGGCGTGCGCCCCGAGTCGATAGCTATCTTGTTCCGCATCAACGTGCAATCCGCGGTGATCGAGACGGCGTTGGGTGATGCCGGTGTGCCGTTCGTGGTGCGCGGTGCAACCCGATTCTTCGACCAGCGCGAGGTGAAGGAAGCGCTGATGCTCCTGCGCGGGGCAACAGTCAACACCGCGACCGAGCCACTCTTCAAGACTGTCAGCGATGTGCTGCGTTCGATTGGCTGGTCGCAGGAACCGCCGGAGGTTCGTGGTGCCGTGCGAGATCGCTGGGAATCTCTCAACGCCCTGATGCGGTTGGCAGAGGAGGTGCCGGCAGGCACCACTCTGCGCCAGTTCGTCGACGAGCTGTTCGAGCGGCAGACCGGGCAGCACGAACCAACACTGGCGGCGGTGAACCTTGCCACACTGCATTCGGCGAAGGGGCTCGAGTGGGATTGCGTGTACCTGGTCGGGCTCTCAGAAGGGCTGGTTCCGATCAGCTACGCGAAGGATGCCGCCACCATGGAAGAAGAACGTCGCCTTCTCTACGTGGGCGTGACGCGCGCCCGGCGCAAGCTCGCGCTGAGCTGGTCTGCTAGCGCAGCACCGGGTCGAGGGCAGCGCCAGCCCAGCCG
>JBDUDZ010000305.1:0-2685 GCA_040002635.1 Rhodoglobus sp. | reverse complement strand
GCTCGACGACTCGGGCGACGGTTTCGTCAAAGCCCCACATCGAGAGCTGGCTGACGACCGACGAGACCTTGACCGAGACGTAGTCCACGTCATCCCGAGCCAACAGTTCCTGCGTGCCACCGAGTCGACTGCGCGCCTCGCGGTCGCCGAGCACTGCCTCGCCCAGCAGGTTCACGTTGAGCCGGATGCCGCGGGTGCGCAGCCTCTGCAAGGCCTTGCCGAGCTTCTTCGGGTCGGCATCGACCACCAGATGCGCGACCATGCGCCGCAATACCGCCCGCGAGATGGGGATGATCGGCCAGGGCAAGATCCGGGCGAATCCGCCCCCGACCGCGATCGCGGCGCGAAGGTACCAGGGAAGGAATCGCGGGATCCGGTGGGCGAGCAGCTCGAGGTTCTTGCCCGCTACTCGAAGATCCTCGGGGCGCACCACCTTGTCGACGAAGCCGAGGGTGAACTCGAGCCCGCGCGGGTCTTTGAGCACGCCAGCCAGGCGCTGGGCGCTGGGGTCCGGTTTGACATCGGCACTGGCGGCGAGCCACTGCCGCACGAGGGTTGCGGTCTCTTCTGCCGAGGGCAACGCCTCGGTCGGGCCGGGGCGCGCGGGCAACGAGTCGGAGGTCACCCGATCAGTCTCGCCGAGCGCGCACTGGTCGGCGAACAAATCAGGATGTCGTGCACAATTCGTGCGAGTTTGTCGCTCATCCGGCGGTTCTTCGACGTTTTCGCACGAATCGACGACAAAAGCGGTCAGCCCCGTCGGCCGGTGGGGTCCACCACGTGACGGGTACCATGTCGAGCTATGACGGCCGATGAACAACTGAGCGATCAGGAGTGGGCGGTCTGGCGCGACTTCATGGCGATGAGCGGCCAGCTGTTGCGGGAGCTCGATCGGCGACTTCAGGCCGACGCCGGCATCTCGCACGCCGACTACTCAGTGTTGCTGGTACTGCAGCACGCATCGGACCACCAGCTGCGCACCGGTGAGCTCGCCGAGCTGCTGGCCTGGGAGAAGAGCCGGGTCTCGCATCAGGTGGCCCGCATGGAGGCTCGCTCGCTCGTTCAGCGCACCGAATGCGACACCGACGGTCGCGGCACCTGGATCGCGCCCACCTCAGAGGGGCAGCGCGTTCTGCTCGGGGCGATGCGTAACCACAGCCGCACCATCCGCGAACTGTTCTTCGACGCCCTTCGCGACGACCAACGGACCGCGGTGGGCGACGCGGCCCAGAATGTGCTCGATCGCCTCAGCCCTGAGGCCTGCCTCATCGCCGACGAGAAGGGGATGACTTCTCCCCGCCGCGCGAACGCCACGGCCTGAACTCTATGGCCGCGTCGGGTGTGGGTTCTCGCGGCACGAAGCAGTATGACGTCGCGATCATCGGCGGCGGCCATAACGGCCTGACTGCCGCCGCCTACTTGGCACAGGCCGGCACGCGCGTGATCGTGTTGGAACGGCTCAACGACTTCGGCGGGGCAGCGGTTTCTGCCCAGGCGTTCGCGGGTGTGGATGCTCGGCTGTCTCGCTATTCGTACCTGGTGAGTCTGTTGCCGCAGCGGATCATCGACGAACTGAATCTCGACATCCGGCTCGCCCGTCGCCGTTACTCCTCGTATACGCCGCAGCCCGGTACCGACTCCGGACTCCTGGTCGACACCGGCGATCCGGCGGCGACGGCCGCGTCATTCGATGCCATCGGCGCCAGCTCGGATGCCCCAGCATGGTCGTCGTTCTACGACGGCACCGCGAAGGTCGCCCGTTCGCTTTTTCCCACCGTCACCGAGCCGTTGATGACCCGAAGCGAGGCTCGGCGAATGCTCGGCGACGATGCCCTGTGGAGCGAGCTGATTGAGCAGCCCATCGGAGCCACGATCGAGCGCCGTTTCGCCAATGACCTGGTGCGTGGCGTGGTGCTCACCGACGGCCTGATCGGCACCTTCGCTCCCGCGATAGACCCGACCTTGGCTGCCAACCGCTGCTTTCTCTACCACGTGATCGGAGGCGGAACCGGCGACTGGGATGTGCCGATCGGCGGCATGGGTTCAGTGAGCGCTGCTCTGCGAGCGGCCGCACGCGACGCCGGTGCAGAGTTGCTCTCGGGGGCAGAGGTCATCGGCCTCACTCCCGACGGTGAGGTCACCTACCGCCGCGACGACACCGAGCACCGCCTCGTGGCTGGGACAGTTCTCGCCAACCTTGCGCCGTACGAACTGGCAAAACTGCTCGGCGAAGATGCACCACGTCCCGAGGGAGCGCAGGGCAAGGTGAACCTGCTGCTGACGCGTCTCCCGCGACTGCGCGACGCTCGGCTCGATCCCGCCGCGGCTTTCGGGGGCACCTTTCATGCGAACGAGGGCTTCGCGCAGTTGGGCACGGCATACGATGATGCGGTCGCGGGTCGCCTGCCCGAGCCGCTGCCGGTCGAGATCTATTGCCACTCGCTCACCGACCCCAGCATTTTGTCGCCAGAGTTGCGGGCGGCCGGAGCGCAAACTCTCACGGTGTTCGCGCTGCAGACGCCAGACCGGCTGGTCACCGAGGCGAACAACGAGGCACGGCGCACCGAGCTCGAGGCTGCCGTCCTTCGCTCACTGGACGCGGTGCTTGCCGAGGCGATCGACTCGCTGCTGATGACGGATGCCGACGGTCGCCCCTGCCTCGAAACGAAGACCACCCTCGACCTC
>JBDUDZ010000304.1:0-2694 GCA_040002635.1 Rhodoglobus sp. | reverse complement strand
CACCTCGGCGCCGCGAGCGACGAGCTCTTCGCGAGCTGCAGCAATGTCATCCACGACCAGGTGGAGTCCGTGCACGGTGCCATCTGCCGGGTCGCCGCCCATGCCGGTGCCGATCACAATCGAGCAGGCGGAGCCGGGCGGGGTGAGCTGCACGATGCGCATCCCGTTGCCCGGCTGCACGTCGTGATCGAGGTCGAAACCGATGACCTCCGTGTAGAACGACTTGCTCCGCTCGATGTCGGAAACGGGCAGGGGCACGAGTTCGAGACTCATTTTCATGTGGGCGACCTTTCGAATGCGCGTGGATCCATCATCCGGCAGATGCGTGGGTGGGCGCGAGTTGCGCGCCAACCGTCATCCCTCAGGGACCGCTCTGACCGGTCGGCATCGTGACGGGCTCTGCGCGCTCCCAGCTCGATTTGTTGCAAGTGACGACATATCCGCTTGAGTCAATGGCGTCTACTGGGTCGATGTGTTCAGATGGGTCTATGCAGCCTCCTGAACTCCCACGCGGTCGCCAGCCTCATGGGGTTGCCCCATGAGCGAGGGGCGGCGCCGACAGATCGGTGATCGCGACGATCCCGTTGAAGACGAGTTGGCGGAGTCGTTCGACAAGACGATTGCCGAGGGGGCGGAGCGCCTGCACCGGACCTGGCGTGTCACGCTGATCACCGGATTCTTCGGCGGCCTCGAGGTGGGGCTCGGGGTGTTGGCATATCTGGCGGTGTTGCAGTTGACCGGCAACCACCTCCTGGCGGGGCTCGCATTCGGTGTCGGTTTCATTGCGCTGTTGCTCGCTCACAGCGAGCTGTTCACCGAGAACTTTCTGATGCCGATCGCCGCGCTTGTTGCGCGGGAAGGCTCTCTTCCGCAGTTGGCCAAACTGTGGGGCGGCACCCTGGTGATGAACCTCGTCGGCGGCTGGATTTTCATGTGGCTGGTTGTGCAGGCGTTTCCGCAGTGGCATTCCACGCTCATCGAGTCTGCGCGACATTTCACGGATGCGCCGTTCGGGTTGCAGAGCATCGTGCTCGCCGTTCTGGGTGGAAGCACGATCACCCTGATGACGCGCATGCAGCAGGGCAGTGTGTCGGAGTTCGCGAAGATCGCCGCTGCCGTCATCGGCGGCTTTCTGTTGGCGGGGCTCCAGCTGTTCCATTCGATTCTCGATTCGTTGATGATCTTCGGCGCCATCCAAGCGGGGGCGTCGATCAGCTACCTGGATTGGCTGAACTGGTTCTGGTACACCCTGCTGTTCAATGTGATCGGCGGCTTGGTGTTGGTGACGGCGCTGAGGCTGCTTCGCACGAAAGAGATGTTCACGCAGAAAGCGAAGGCCGAGAAGCGCTGATCGCGGCTATGACGTCAGGAGCGACGGCTCCAGCCCCGCTCAATACACCCCCGGAACGATCCGATACCTCACCCTCGCGGTGTACTCGTCCCACAGCGGCCCGTATTTCGCCCGGCACACTGTGTCGTCGTCGGCTTGGCGACTGAGCAAGAGCGCGACGTAGTAGAGCGGGTACAGCCACACCTCCCAGACGCCGAAGTAACCGGCCGACAGTGCGATGGCGACCGACTGGATGATCTCACCCAGGTAGTTGATGTGGCGGCTCGCACCCCAGAATCCGTTGACCAACAGGCTGTGCTCGCGGTCGCTGATCGCCTCGGGGGCGAGCCACAAGAACGTGCGGCCAGGAGCCGTCTTGAAGAAAAACTTCTGCATGTTCGCGCCGCGGGTGAGCACCCAGCCGCCCAGGAAGAGCACGCCGAATAGCCCCGTCAGCCACACCGGAAGACCCGGATTCGGCAGATCAGCCGTGAACCAGAGCGCGACCGCGTAGAAGTACGGGTAGAACGCCAGGCAGCCGAATCCGAGCTTGAAGCCGACGCGCTCGGCGATGAAGTCGTATGTCCACAGGTGTACCCGCTCGAAGATCAGATATTCACAGCAAAACCAGGTGAGCATCGCGCAGCCGAGCAAGAAACCGGGGTTGATGTTCTGCACGTTTGCGAGGTGGAATGCAGCACACGACAGCACGTTCAGCTGCAGCATGACGGCGCCGACGAGGTAGAGCCAGACCTTGGCATCCACGAAGCCGTTGTTGATCTGGACGTCTTTCGACCGGCCGAACCAGAGATCGGGCAGGAACGACCTACCGGTCGATGGATACCGCAGCACGATCACAAGCGAGAACACCAACCCGATGGCCACAGCGCCGATCAACCCCCACCAGCGGGTTTCGTAGAGCCAGGTGTACGGAACGACGTGGAAGTACCCGAGCAGAAACCACGCGATGATGCTCACCGCGAGCACGTACCTGCCGTTGACTCGGTACGTCAATACCTCGCCGGTGACGTCGCTCGTCACGTAGCCGGTGCGCCGCCGCGCAGGGATCGCGACGTGCAGCAGCGTGATCACCGCGTACGCGATCAGCGGGGTGAGCAGACCCAGGACGATGGTCATGACAGGCCTCCGGTGTTCTTCGACATGAGAGCGATGGCGGCGCGTCTGCTCAGCAGTCGCGCGAGCACGAAACGGCCGAGCTTGTTGACGGCGCCGGGTATGACGATCGGGCCGCGGCCCAAGGCGTTCAACGCCTGTTCGGCGACTGCTGCGGCCGCGAGCGTGCCCGGCGCGGGTTTGGCGCCCTCGGCCTGCTGATAGCCGGGAGTCAGGATCGCGCCGGCCAC
>JBDUDZ010000303.1:0-2700 GCA_040002635.1 Rhodoglobus sp. | reverse complement strand
CGGCGGGCTTCGCTGGATCGGCCCCGAAGATATTGGTCAGATTTGACCAAAGTCCCTACCATGGAGCAATGAAGACGGTGAGTGTGTACGAGGCCAAGACGTCGTTATCGAAACTCCTGACGCAAGTGGAAGCAGGCGACGAAGTGGTGATCTCTCGGAACGGTCGCCCGATCGCGCGACTCACCCCGATCTTGCAGCGCACCGAACCTCGACCGCTGGGAGACCTGGCGGGTCAGATCTGGATTTCGCCCGACTTCGACGACTTCACCGAACACGATGAGAAGGACTGGTTCGGCGAGTGAGGCTCCTGCTCGACACGCACGTGCTGCTGTGGGCGCGGTCGCAACCCGACCGGCTGTCAGCTCACCAGCGAACGGCAATCGCAGACCCGCGCAACACCGTCTATGTGTCGGCCATCACGGTGGCCGAGATCGGGATCAAGTCCGCGCTCGGAAGGCTCACCGTGTCGCCGGGCTTCACCGATGGCCTTGCGAACTTCGGTCTGGACGACCTCGCCTTCACCACCGCGCACGCGTCGCGTCTGAACGAACTGCCGCCCCACTACCGAGATCCTTTCGGCCGCATGCTCATCTGCCAAGCCATCGTTGACGACCTGGTGTTTGTCACCGCCGATGAGCGCTGCCGCGCGTACGACGTGCGAACGCTTTGACTTCAGGGCGAGTGCTATCCTAGCCAGATTACCTAGCCAGGTTTGCTGGAGGGAGAATGATGGAACCGATCAACATCCTGGATGCGCGCAACGCTCTCTCGCAGCTGGTTACAGCGGCGGGCAATGGCGAAGACGTGGTGATCGCCAAGCGCGGTACCCCCGTGGTTCGATTGGTTCCCGTCGTCTCGGCCGAGGGAGTTGCCCATTCCGCCGGTGCAGCAGCGCGCTGGCTGAGGAAAAATCCAGCGCCGGTACGCCTGCAGGCATCGCCCGCAGAACTCGACGAGCGGATCGCACGAGAGCGCGCCGACTGGGAGTGATCTACCTCGACTCCTGCATCGTCATCTACGCGGTCGAAGACGACTCGGCTCGCGGCGCGGCTGTTCGGCAACGTCTCGCGGAAGTCGGCGATGAGGTGATCGCCATCGCTCCGCTCGTGATGCTCGAGTGCTTGGTCGGCCCATTTCGGACTGAGGATTTGGCACTGGCCGACCACTATCGCCACGCCTTCGACCAGTTCCGCATACTTGCTGCTGGCGTGCCCGAGCACGTCCGGGCCGCCGAGCTGCGAGCACGACAGGGGCTGCGGACTCCGGATGCGCTCCACCTCGCCACCGCGCAACTCACCGGCTGCCGCGAACTCTGGACGAACGATTCACGGCTCGCCGCCGCATCCCATGGGCTGGCCGTTGATGTGATCGGACGGTAGTCAGTCGATGGCTCGACTCGAGGCCAACTGCGCAGTGTTGCTAGTCCGCGGAATTGCAGGTGTCACTCCAGATCGGCTTGTCATCGCTTGCCCAGGATGGCTGGGAAGTGCCAGTAGCCCAACTCGGCCTAAGAAACTTCGGATCGGCGGCCCTGCGCTCCGCGCCATACGTGTCCGCGATTTAGCCAATTCCGCCTTTCAACGGTTTCTTCGAGTCGGGAGCCAAGTAGGAACTCAATAAGATCAAGCCGACAAGTTGCGCCAGCAGTCGATCTGGGTTCTTCGAAGCTGGTCTCTTACGTTTGAGTCCAACAGTTCAGACGTCAACCTTCTCGACTACCTTGACTGGCAGGAGCAGACCATGAGTGCGATGTTCAACCCACCGCACCCCGGCGAGATGTTCGACGACTACCTCGGAGACGCGAGTCCGGCCGAGGCAGCTCGGCATCTCGGGGTCACTCGGGTGACGTTGTCGCGCATCCGGAAGGGGCACGCGTCTCTGATGGCCGACAAAGCGGTTCGGCTCGGTGAGCTGCTGGGTACCAGCCCTGAACTCTGGCTCGGGATCCAGAGCGTGCACGACTTGTGGTTCGAGCGTCAGAAGGACAGTCCGGTAATCCACGGACTCGCGAGTTGATGTTTTTCCTCGCCCCCGCAACCCGCGCCGCACTCGAACGACTACTTGCCCTCGACGCGGATGCCGCCTCCGCACCCCTCGACCGCGTTGCCGCGATCCGCCGGGTGCTGGCCGAGCTCGACGCCGATCCAGCAGCTCTTGCCGCGGTACGGGCCGCGCTCGACGCGGGCGCGAGTTGGACCGACGTCGCTCAGGCCGCACAGCTCAGCCCCGCGGCATCCCGCTGGCGGTGGCAGGGGGATGACGCCGAGATCGCGGCGCGCCACGCGGCCGGCCGCAAGCGGAGCGAGCGCCCCAGCTCGAAGCCTGCCGAGCTGCCCGGGCTCTCGGTCAGTGAAGCCGCGACGCAGCTCGGCGTCACCCCGCAGGCGATCTACCTGCGAGTGGCGCGCGGGCAGTTGCGAGCCGAGACCGTCACGGTGGCGGATGGGCGCAGCTACAAGCGGGTGTTCCTGGAGGATGCAGCGCCCGAGTAGTCAGTCGTTGTGGTCGGCGGCCTCAGCCGCGCCCTCGGCGTCGGCCTCGCGGTTCTCTTTCACGTTCTCCGCGAGCTCGGGATTGTCGGTCGCGTTCCTGGCGTGATCGCCGCCCTGAGCCTCGTCCGCTTCTGTGACGTCCTCGTCAACCACGGCCTCCCAGTCGTCGGCGGGGCCGGGAGTCGGGGCACCGATCGGTGCCGACGCC
>JBDUDZ010000302.1:0-2708 GCA_040002635.1 Rhodoglobus sp. | reverse complement strand
TCGACCTTCTTCTCTCGCTCTGGCGTGATGGAGTAGGTGTAGAAAACCGCCTGCACCGACTTGTTGTTGAGCAGCGCTTCACGCGTAGCCGAAGTCACAATCTTCTCCTCGACTTCTGGCTTGCCGGTGAGGTACTTGGCCAGCAGCATCGCCATCGTTGCATCAAACCCCTCCAATTCACCCGTCATGGGGTTCTGCAGCGAAAACAGCTTCTGCGTTTTGCTGCCGCCATAGATGAGCTTGCCCGCTTCATGCGCCTCCCACAGCGACGTGTCCTTCGGGATCGATGCGGCGTCGGCCACCGGCGCACGCTCGATAAGCCGCTGGCGCCATTTGTTGTCGGCCGTTGCGGCCGAAGCCGCGGCCGTCGGCGCCGCGGTGGTCGCGGCCGAACTTGCCGGCGGTGCATCTTTGCGGTCGCAACCCGCCGCAAGGATGACAGCGACTGCGGTCAACGACACCGCGAAGGACCGGAACTTGGGATAGTGACGCATAAATATCTGACTCCGATGGCATGGGTAGATGGTCGACGACAGCTCGTGTCGGCTTTCGCACGAAAACGCGCCGCGACTGGGCTGCGCCCACTGTAGTCACACCCACTCCAGCCAACAATCCAAGTCGGCGCACGAAAACATCAGGGATACTTATGAATGCCCACCCTGGACCTGGAGCTACTGCGGTCCCTTGCCGCCGTCGTCAGACAGGGCAGCTTCGCCGCTGGCGCGTTGCAACTGGGACGAACCCAGTCCGCGGTGACGCAGCAAATGCAGCGGCTGGAGCAGCAAGTGGGCCATTCCCTGTTCGAGAAGCACGGGCGGCAAAAGCACCTCACAGACCATGGGCGCAAGCTGCTGAACTATGCGCAGCATCTGCTGGCGATGAACGACGAGGCGCTCCGCAGCCTGACCGACGGCACCATCGAAGGCTTCGCCCGCATCGGTGCTCCGCACGACGTGGCCGACACGCTCTTGCCACCCCTGCTGGCCGAAGCCGCGCGCAATGCGCCGTTGGTCAAATTGGAAATTCAGGTGGGGCGCAGCCCCTATCTGATGGAGTCGCTGAAGAGCGCCGAGCTCGACATGGTGATCTCCAACCGCCCCGATTCGGAATTCGACAGCCTGCGGCTGATTTCCACCCCCACGGTCTGGCTGTGCGGAGCCACCTACGTACACGATCCCGAACGACCCATTCCGCTGGTCGAGGCCAACGGACCGAGCATCTTTCGCCGCATAGGCCGTGAAGCACTGGACCAGGCGGGGCTGCCCTGGATCGCCCGTCACATGTCCACCTCGCTCGTCGGCATCAAGGCAGCGGTGCGGGCAGGGCTGGGGGTCACCGCCCGCGGCGGGGAGCAGCTCGACGCCGAACTACGGATTCTGGGCGACGCCGAAGGCCTACCGCGGTTGCCCTCGCTGACGTATTGGCTCTACGTGCGCCGCAACGCCGTGAACCCAGTGACGCGGCAACTTTTCGAGGCGATGCGATCACATTTCAACAAGAACGAGATCGGTCCCGACTAGGCGGGCTGTGTCTGCCACATTACGGCCCGAATCGGTCCAGCTACAGGCCGTAGTTCGCGGTTGCTGGCATTGCCAGGCCGTTGACCGGCGCCATGGCGATCGCGTCTCCGCAAACGAACGTGGTGCCGCTCGGCGCCCAGACAATCAGCGAGGAAGTGCTGCTCGCGAAGTACGCAAAGTCGGACGAACGCAGCATCGACGACGTGCGCCGCCGCGTCGCCCGCGCGCTTGCCGACGCCGAGGCCCCTGAGGCGCGCGAACTGGGTGGCGCGTTTCCTGCACACGTTGCGCGACGACTTTGTCCCGGCGGGTCGCAGCATTCGGCCGCGGGCACACCGCCTTCGGCTACGCTCATCAACTGTTTCGTCCAACCGGTCGGCGATTCGATCGCGAAGGACGACAAAGGTTATCCCGGCATCTCCACCTCGCTCACCGAGGCGGCGGAGACGATGCGCCTCGGCGGCGGCGTTGGCTACGACTTCTCGCGGACCCGCCCGCGTGGCGCCCGGCTCGGCAGCACGAAGTCGAACGCGTCGGGGCCGCGTAGTCCCGGCTCGCGTCGGTCTGGACATCGGCCAGATCGGCGGCGGCGACGGAGCAATGCGTTTTGCGTGCATCCAGCAACGCATGACGACGGTATCGACAGCGC
This sequence comes from Rhodoglobus sp., assembly GCA_040002635.1. Lineage (GTDB taxonomy): Bacteria > Actinomycetota > Actinomycetes > Actinomycetales > Microbacteriaceae > Rhodoglobus. Next base: position 539 of record JBDUDZ010000302.1, on the reverse strand, counting down.
GGTCAGGCACCGGGGCGAGCTCCCTGTGGTTTGAGGTGGGTGTCGCGCGAGCATCCCGTTTACCTCGATCGGTCACAGCGACGGCCACCGGTGGGCCCAAGATGCGGTCGCTTCGTAGGCGGCACCGAGCTCAAGCAGCAGGCCGTCGCTGCCGTAGGCGCCGATCAGTTGCTTGCCGACTGGCAGGCAGTTTGCCGCGGGCGATGTGGGCAGCGCCAGTCTTGGCAGGCCGGCTGCGTTGACCCAACAGGTGTAGACGGCATGAGTGCGCGGGCCGACGTCCTCGTTATCGATGCGACACGGGTACGCTTCCTGTGCGGCGCAGGAAAGCGCCGCGGTGGCGGCATCACGATGACGTCGACATGGTGATGGCCTGCGTCGAGTGCCACATCGTTTTCTACGTGCGTTGCACCCGCCCTTGCCGGTGGAGAGGTCGTGCCCTGCAATGCCCAGCGGGATACGGAGTCACCGGGGCTGGCCATCCGGGGAGGGGTAGCGCCAGTCCACCGGGCGCATGAGCAGAGCCCGGAAGACTTGCG
>JBDUDZ010000301.1:0-2722 GCA_040002635.1 Rhodoglobus sp. | reverse complement strand
CCCCAGAGCAGGGTGCGCCAGGTGCCGTGCACGCGGCCAAGCAGTCGACCCGGGATGACGCTCTGCCGCAGTGACATCACGAGGATGTTCCAGATAGTCACTCCGAAGGTACTCAGCGCGAAGGCAAACGCTCCCACCCAGACGACAGGCCACAGGCCGACGAAGATGAGGGCAAGCCCAGAGAGCACCGACCCGATTGCCATGGTGAGCCCGGCTCCCCATCGAGACTTCAGCCGATTCGCGAGCGCCGCTCCGAGAAGGCCGCCCAGGGCGCCGCTGAGCAGGAAGACTCCGAACAGGGCCTCGGGCACGCCAAGGCGGTGGAGAGCGAAAAGCACGAAGCTCGCAGTGGCAGCCGAGCTCGCGATGCCCACGAATGTCGAGAAGAACCACAGCGTGCGCAACATGCGGTTAGCCATGATGAAGCGAAACCCGTCGACGAACTGGTGGTACCAGGCGACAGTCGGCTCGCTCGACTGTGCCGCAGCGAACTGCCGGCCGGAGGTCGCCTTCGGAAGCAGCAGCGCGAGCGCGCCCGCGAAGGCGAACACGAGACCGTTGATGCCGATGGGGATCAGCACGGATACCGCGAACAACACCGAAGTCACCGGGCCGGCAAGGAAGTTCTGCACGACGAGTTCGCCCGCCTCGATGCGCGAGTTTGCCCGCGGCAGGTTTCCCTTCTCAACAATGCTGGGCACTACCGCGCGAATTGCCCCGTCGTAGACCGTCTCGAACGCGCCGTAGACGAAGACCACAAGGTAGAGCCACCAGATCGTGAGCTGTCCGGTGAGCACCAGCAGGAAGAGCAACGCCGCGAGCAGGGTGCGCACCGCCTGGGCGAGCGCCAGCGCGCGCCGCCGGTCGATCCGGTCGATCAGGATGCCGGCCGGGATCGCGAAGAACAGCCAGGGCAGCAGGGCGAGCGCCGCCACCGCAGAAATCAGTAGCGGGTCATTGGTCAGGCGTGCGGCGAGCAACGGCATCGCGGTGCGCACGATGCCATCCCCCAGGCTCGATGCCAGGTTCGCCGTGAAGATGTTGGTGAACGAGGCGCCAAGCGGCGCTGGCTTCACCACCGCGAGTGGACCGCCGCGCGGAAGTAGCGGTCGTAGAGATCGGTGACCTGCGCTGTGAATTCGGGGGTCAGCTGCGGCACCGCCCCAGCAGCCGCGTTCGATCGTGCCTGCGCGATGGACCGTGCTCCCGGGATGACAGTCGTCACTGCCGGGAGTTGGGAGACCCAGGCCAGCGCCGCCGCCGGCGCCGTGAGCCCCTGCGAGGCCGCGAAAGCGACGAACTCCTGCGCAGCGGCGACACCCTGCTCGAAGTCGACGCCTGCAAACGTCTCTCCCGCGTCGAAAGATTCGCCGTGCCGGTTGTAGGTGCGGTGGTCGTTCGCGGCGAAAACTGTGTCTTTCGTGTACTTGCCACTCAGCAGTCCGGAGGCGAGCGGTATGCGCGCGATGATCGCGACACCTGCTGCGGCCGCCGCGGGCAGCACCTCGTCGAGCGGCTTGAGCCGGAATGCGTTGAGCACGATCTGCACGCTCGCGACGCCAGGACGGCCGATCGCCTCGAGCGCCTCCGCGCAGGTCTCAACGCTGACCCCGTAGCGCGCGATCGCGCCCTCGGCCACGAGCACGTCGAGCGCGTCGTAAACCGATCCCGTCTCCAGCACCGGCGGCGGCGGGCAGTGCAGCTGCACAAGGTCGAGCGTGTCGGTGCGCAGGTTGGTGCGCGAGCGATCCACCCAGTCACGGAAATTGTCGAGGGTGTAGAACTGCGGCTCCAAGGGGGCTCGGCGGCCGATCTTCGTTCCGACGAAGATGTCGAGTTCGGGTCGCGCGGCGAGGAACGATCCGATGATGCTCTCGCTGCGCCCGTCGCCGTAGACATCGGCCGTGTCGAAGAATGTGACGCCTGACTCGACTGCTGCATCGAGGACCGCCGCGGCATCCGCCTCAGACACGTCACCCCAGTCGGCACCAAGCTGCCAGGTGCCCAGGCCGATGACAGAGACGTCGCGGCCGAGCCGCGGGGATGTGCGTGTGTTCATGGAAACAAGCCTAGGCGAGCAGCTTCGCGACAGCCTTCGCGAGCCGCGTGCGGACAAGGTGGTCGTTGACGTCCACTCGCGTCATCGTGACGTGCCGCATCTGTTCAATGATGCGCATGGTGCCGGCCGCGACGAACTGGTCCTGCGCACCGTAGACCACATCGATCGGAACGCGGACCGCTGCGATGTCACTCACCGTCGTCTGCGACTCGATGCAGTTCTTCAGGCTCAGCATGAAAGGAACCCAGTTGCGCTCCGACACCTCGAGTGCGTCGCCGAGTTGGAACAGCCTCGAGACGGTTCGGGCTGTCGCCATCGTGAAGTCTTTGTTCGCTCGCATGAACTCATACACGCGCAGGTATGCGCCCAACTGGGCGCGCAAGAGTGGGTCGCCGATCTCGGCGGGCGACACGTAGATGGGTGGGCTCACCAAAACGAGTCGCGAAACCTGCTCCGGATGCACCGCCGCGAACCGCGCCGACAGCAGGCTGCCCAGGGAGTGGCCCACGAGAATGAACGGCGCCCGAAGTCGCAGCAACCGAACCGTCGCGTGGATCGCCGCCACGTGCTCCTCGATCGTGTACGTCGCGCCAGCCGGGGCGGGAGATTGGCCGAAGCCGAGCAGGTCGATCGAGATGCAGCGATAGCGATCGGACAGCAGCG
>JBDUDZ010000300.1:0-2739 GCA_040002635.1 Rhodoglobus sp. | reverse complement strand
GCGCTTCGCACTCGCTGATGGCTTCGCTTGCCCCGACCAGATCGCCGTGGCGCAGTCGGAGTTGCGCAGTGATCCGGGCCGGGCAGAGTGGGTGGCGCTCGACGGGGCGGATCTTCTGCAGGATTGCCCACGCCTCGTCGCCGTGGTCGAGCACCATGAGCATGACGCCTTTGAGCAGCTCGGCGAAGTCGACGGCGATGCTGTGGCTGTCCCAGCTGCCGAAGCTGCGAGCGGCCCGGTTTAGCACGTCGAGTGCGACAACGGGGTGACCCTCAAGGCCGCGGAGTTGGGCGATAACCACGGCGGCGAACGGCTCCCACTCGTTGTGGCTGGCTGCTCGTGTCAGGTCTTTTTCAAGATCAGAAGCATGTTCGAGTTGGAGGCGCTCGTTCGCGATCAGCGTTTCTGCGGCGAGCGCGGGAGCGCCGAAGCCGGTTGACATGAGCTCTGTGCCACCCGCCAGATGTCTGGCGCGCGCGACCTGCTCGAGTGCGCGGTCGTAGTCGCCGTCTGTGGCGTCGAGAAGGGCGAGGGCTCCCAGACCTTCGATGTGTTCAGCACGCGTGAGGTGATCCACGGCGAGACCCTGGGCGTATTCGATGTGGGCCCGCGCCGAGTCGAGCAGCCCCGCGTGCAGGTCGAGCATCCCGTGTTCGAGGCTCCAGCGCGCGCTGAGTTCGAGGCGGAGCGGAAGAGCGACCGGGAGCTTGGTCTCGATGAGTTCGAACGCCTGCGCAAGTTTGACGCGCGCCGCGGCAATCTGGCTGTGGGTTCTCAGCGCGGAAGCGTGCCCGAGAAGCACCGCGGCGAGGCAATGGGATGGCGCATGAGGAGTGCTCTCGATCGCCCCTTCTGCTGCCCGGAAGTAGCCGAGCGATGACTGGCCGCGAGGTGAACCGGTCGAGCGGTAGCTGCTGCCGAGCGCTGCCGCGATGCGGGGGTCGTTGTGCCACACCTCGGTCGGGAGCGAGTTGACGAGGGCTCGGAACGCGGCACCGTGTTCGGCGGCGATTGTGAGGGCGGTGGGGTGGATTGCGGCAACCACTGTCGCGGTGTCGCCCTGTTCGATGGCGTCAGCGATTGACTGCCGAAACACGTTGAAATCGGATGGTGCGTGCACGGCCTGATCTCCTGGGTCCGACCGGCCTCCGCTCGCGGATGCGCCGGTCCGCTTCGTCGCGGTTCTTTCGATGACTGGATTCGCTACGCTTCGAGGCCCCAGCTCTCGTCGCGATCAATGCGGATGGTTGCGCTTATGTTAGCGCTGACAGTCTTGACGTGTCCACCAAAAGGAGGACAGACAGACCGCCCAGTAGGGGGGACATCCGATGTTTCGGGGTACATCAGTGCGCGGCCCCTCTGGGTTCGGCGCGACGCGGCGCGGAGTTGGGTCCCCGGGTTAGGCTCGGCGAGTGAGCATGCGGGGCGGCGGTGGACGCGGAGGTCGGGTCAGCAGCGGCGACGTGGCCGCGCAGAAGGCCGCGAACGCCGAAGCTCCGCGGATATCGAACCTGCTCGGCCGCATCGGTCAACTGTTTATCCCCTACCGGCCGCAGTTGATCGTCACGATCATTCTCGTGCTCGTGAGTGCCGGACTCAGCGTTGTCCCGCCGCTCCTCACGCAGCAGGCGTTCGACAAGGGCCTGTTCCCGCCCACTGGGCATCCCGATGTGCCGGTCCTGGTGATGCTGGTCGGGCTCATGGTGCTGATCTGGCTCGTCTCCGCCGGCATCGGTGTCGGTCAGACCTACCTGACCGCCAAAGTCGGAAACAACGTCATGGGCGCGCTGCGCATCCGGCTGTTCTCGCACCTGCAAGCCATGGAGCTCGGGTTCTTTACCCGCACGAAGACGGGCATCATCCAGTCCCGCCTGCAGAACGATGTGGGCGGCGTCGCGAGTGTGCTGAGCAACACGATCTCGAGCGTGGTGGGCAATACGGTGACGGTGATCGCGGCGTTCGTGGCCATGCTCGTGTTGAGCTGGCAGATGACGTTGGTCGCCGTCATCCTGCTGCCGGTGCTCGTGATCGCGCAGCGCCGCGTCGGGCAGGTGCGCGCACGCATCGCGACGAAGACCCAGGAGTCGCTGTCAGAGATGACCGCGATCACGCAGGAGACGCTGAGTGTCTCTGGCATCCTGCTCGCCAAGAGCTTCAACCAGCAGGGCGCCGAGATCGGCCGCTACGAGGCTGAGAACAAGAACCAGGTCATGCTGCAGATCAAGCAGCAGATGAGCGGTCAGTGGTTCTTCGCGATCGTCAGCGTGTTTCTGTCCGTGATCCCGGCCGTGATCTATCTGGTCGCCGCCTGGTTGCTCTTCCACGAGGTGAATGTCACCCCCGGAACCATCGTTGCCTTCACCACTGTGCAGGCGCGGCTGTTGTTCCCCCTGATGGGTTTGCTGCGGGTTGCGCTCGATCTGCAAACCTCCCAGGCGCTGTTCGCCCGGATCTTCGAATACCTCGACCTGGTGCCGCTGATCGCCGATTCGCCGGGCGCCCGCCCCGTTTCGACTGCCAAGCTCGGGCGGGTGCAGTTCGACGACGTCGTCTTCCGTTACCCGGATGCGCCAGACGACTCTCCCGCCACCCTCAAGGGCGTCAGCTTCGACATCGAGCCTGGCCAGTACGCGGCCTTCGTCGGACCGTCGGGAGCCGGCAAGACGACCGTGTCGTACCTGGTCCCGCGTCTGCACGACGTCACGGGCGGAGCCGTCATGTTCGCGGGCGACGACGTGC
>JBDUDZ010000299.1:0-2739 GCA_040002635.1 Rhodoglobus sp. | reverse complement strand
GCTTCCAGCGCACCGGCGACGCCATGTGGGCGGCGGGCGACCAGATGGCGCGCGGGTTCATCATGGGCGCCACGGCCGGCCGCACGACCCTCACCGGTGAGGGCCTGCAGCACGCCGATGGGCATTCCCTGCTGCTGGCGTCGACGAATCCGGCTGTCGTGTCCTACGACGCGGCATTCGGATACGAAATCGCGGCGATCGTCAAGAATGGCATCGACCGGATGTATGGCGGTACGCATCCCAACCCGAACGTCATGTATTACATGACCGTCTACAACGAGCCGATCGTGCAGCCTGTTGAACCGGAGAACTTCGACCTCGATGGCGCGCTCAAGGGCATCTACCACCTGAAGAGTTCGGCAATCGAGGGCCCGCGTGCGCAGTTGCTCGCATCCGGTGTTGCTGTGCCGTGGGCGCTTGAGGCGCAACAGCTGCTCGCCGATGACTGGGGAGTTTCTGCCGACGTGTGGTCAGTGACATCCTGGACCGAATTGCGCCGCGAAGGGCTCGCGGTTGAGGAACACAACTTCCTCAACCCGAACGACGAGTTGCGCGTTCCGTACGTAACGCAGAAGTTGTCAGGCTCAGACGGTCCGTTCGTTGCCGTGACCGACTTCATGCACGCCGTGCCAGACCAGATCCGTCAATTCGTTCCGGGTGATTTCGCGACGCTCGGTGCCGACGATTTCGGTTTCTCTGACACGCGTGCCGCGGCACGTCGCTTCTTCAAGATCGACGGACCTTCGCTCGTGGTGAAGACGCTCGAACGGCTCGTGAAGCGCGGCCTCATCGACAGGTCGATTCCAGGGCAGGCGATCGAGAAGTACAAGCTGCATGATGTCGCGGCAGGCACGACCGGATCGGCCGGCGGCGAGAGCTAATCGCGGTGGCGCAGAGGACAAAAGAGCAGACACTCGCCTGGCTGCGCACCATCTCGGGCGAACTTGCTACTGCCACTATCAAGCGGCTGGATGACACGCTGCCGTGGTACGGCAACATGCCGCCCGGGCGTCGCTCCGCCGTGGGGCTCGTTGCCCAGGCGGGTATCACGAGCTTCATCTCCTGGTTCGAAGACCCGACTTCCACGCCGTGGATCGCAGCCGACGTGTTCGGTGCGGCACCGCGCGAGCTACTGCGCTCGGTAAGCCTCCAGCAGACGCTGCAACTGATCCGTATCACAGTTGAGGTTGTCGAAGACCGCGTCAAAGACGGCGACCAGGTCTTCCGTGAGGCGATCCTGCTCTACTCGCGCGAAATCGCCTTCGCCGCGGCCGACGTGTATGCGCGCGCGGCCGAAGCGAGGGGGCTGTGGGATGCCCGGCTCGAGGCCCTCGTTGTCGACTCGATCCTCTCCGGAGAGTACGACAACGAGCTTCCATCACGCATCGCCGCCCTCGGTTGGAACGGGCACGGCGAGGTGTGCGTGCTCGTCGGCACTGCCCCCAAAATGCTCGACGTTGACCAGTTGCGCCGCACCGCGCGTCACCTCGACGCCGACGTTCTGATCGGCGTGCAGGGCAGCCGCCTCGTGCTCGTGATAGGCAGAGCCAGCCCGGCAGTTGGTGATGAGCCGGATGCCCCGGCCCCCATGCCCTTCCTCGCTATCGCCGAGCAGCTCGAACCGGGTTTCGGCCCCGGATACCTCGTGCTCGGCCACGAGGTGCCTTCGCTCGTTGATGCCTCAAAAAGCGCTAAGGGCGCTCTCGCCGGCTTCGCGGTCGCCCGTTCCTGGCGCAATGCCCCCCGACCCACTCTCGCTGACGACCTGCTGCCCGAGCGCGCTTTCGCCGGCGACCCGCTGGCTCGCGCGACCCTCATCAATAAGATTTACCGGCCGCTGCAGGCGCACTCGACTGACCTGCTCGCAACGCTGTGGTGCTACCTCGACAACGGCCGCTCGCTGGAGGCCACTGCGCGTGAGCTGTTCGTGCATCCGAACACCGTTCGTTACCGCCTCAAGCGCGTCACCGATGTGATCGGTTGGGATGCCACTGGGGCACGCGAAGCACTGATTCTGCAGTCGGCGCTGATCGTCGGCTCGATCGCCGACCCGGATTCCACTAAGCGGCGCTAGCGCTAGTTGTACCGTGGTCACTAGCGATTCTTCAGTTCGGATTTTCGGCGAAATGAGAGCACAGATGGCGAACACGCAACCATCCCCCCGCAACAGCACCTTTCGTCATGCCCTCACCTCCTCCGCGGCCGCTTCCGAGTTCTATCAGGGTGGTGATCAAGGAGAGCGGCGTGCCTTACGAGACCCGCTGATTGAACACATCACACAACGTCCGAGGGAGTTCTTAGGACATTCGGCCCGACACGACCGCCCAATCGTTGGCAGACTAGTCACGTGATCGTCATTGTCGCGCCCGGCCAGGGCTCCCAGACTCCCGGTTTTCTCGAACCCTGGCTCGCAGAGCCCGGCTACCGTGAACACCTCGAGCAGATCTCGGATGGCGTGGGCATCGACCTCGTCGCCCACGGCACTGTGTCAGACGCCGACACCATCCGCGACACCAAGGTGGCGCAGCCGCTCATCGTGGCGGCGGGGCTCCTGACGCTCAGCGCGCTTCTTGCCGACGGGCGCCGCGAGAAGGTCGGCGGCGTCGCCGGCCACTCCGTCGGTGAAGTCACGGCGGCGGCAGCCGCGGGCATCCTGAGCGAAACCGACGCTGTGCGCTTCGTGAGCGAGCGCGGGCGCGCGATGGCGGATGCCGCGGCCCTCGAGCCCACCGGAATGTC
>JBDUDZ010000298.1:0-2740 GCA_040002635.1 Rhodoglobus sp. | reverse complement strand
TCGAGGACTACGAGCCGTGGGTCGGGGAGCTCAAGACCCGGCAGAACGGCTCGCTCGTTGCGGACCGCACCGGGGTCGCGACGTCCTATGCGATGTTCAACCTGCAGGAGCGCGGCGCGATGTTCCTCGAGCCGACCACCGAGGTCTACGAGGGCATGATCGTCGGCGAGAACTCGCGCGCTGATGACATGGACGTGAACATCACCAAGGAGAAGCAGCTCACCAACATGCGCCAGAGCACCTCAGACGTGTTCGAGCGCATGACGCCCTCGCGCAAGCTGACCCTCGAAGAGTGCCTCGAGTTCGCCCGCGAAGACGAGTGCGTCGAGGTGACCCCCGAGGTCATCCGCATCCGCAAGGTTGAGCTCGACTCCAACGCGCGTGCGCGTGCCTACTCGGCTCGCAAGAAGCAGAACGCGTAACCGCGCGCCTCGAAACCTACGCAGTTCAGTCCAGCACTGGCTGGTTTTTGTGGTGGGCTCTGTCAACCAATCGCGTTCGCTCGTACGTCGCTGAAGTATGACGATAGAGACTAGCAAAAACCCTCCTGTTGCACGCCCGCTCGCGCCCCTAGACTATGGCGCAGTGCGATCGGAGGCGGGCGTGAGAGCTGTGCGTATGCGTGGCGTGACGACGGGATTCGTGGGGGTCGCGCTGGCGGCATCCCTCGTTCTGACGGGGTGCTCGATCATTCCCACCGGGGCGAGGACGGGTGGCGGCACGGGTGGCTCCGGCAGCTCAGGCGGCTCGGGCGGAACAACGAGCACCGACCCCGGAACTGACACGAACCTCGACGCCTATCAGGGTATCCCCGCGTCATTTCCGAAGGACGTTCCGGTAATTTCCGGTGACGTACCGGTGGGACTTGACCTCGGCACCGGGTGGACGATCGTCGTCAAGGTCTCAGACAGCACTGCGGCGTGGACAGACGCCGGCAACAAACTCAAAGCGGCGGGGTTCACCGCCCAGACTGAGTCGTCGAGTGCCGACGCCTCCTTCGGTGACTACATCAATGACAAGTACGAAGTGCAGATCACCGGCCAGAAAGCACCGAATTACGGCCCCAGTGTGAGCTACGTGGTCGTGCTCAAAGGCTGATACGCACCATCTCTCCCGAGCGGCCAACCAACACTGCAAACGAAGGAACAACTGCCATGCGTAAGACAATCACGACCATCATTGCCCTGAGCCTCGCGCTCACCATCACTCCCGCGATCGCGGGTTGCAGCATGATCTCAGGCATCGTTTCACAGCAGACCGGCGGTGACGTCAACCTGGGCGGCAAGAGCGTTCCGGCAGACTTCCCGAAGGCGGTGCCGCTGATCACCGGAGACATCGTCAACGGCTCGTCGATCAAGGGCAGCGACGGCAACGAAGTCTGGAACGTGCTCATCAAGGTTTCCGATGCGAAGGCGTTCGACACGATCAAGGGCCAGCTCGAAGATGCGGGGTTCACATCGGCCGAAGGCGTCGGTGGCTCGACTGACGGGGGCAGTGTCGGCACCTTCTCGAACGACACCTACCAAATCGTGCTGACCGTCGGAAAGAGCGGCTCAGACACCATCGCGAACTACACGGTCGCGGCGATTAAGAAGTAGGGCCGCGGTTTCAGGCCCAGTGCGTTGGGGTCAGGCGAACAGCCCGGCCCCAACGTAGCGCCCGTTGGCGGCACCGGGCGGAACCAAGAATATGCCAGACCCGACGTGCTTGATGTACTCGTTGAGGGCATCCGTCGACAGGCTGCGTTGCACGGTAATGAACTGTTCGGGGCTGCGCTGGTAAGACATGAAGAACAGGCCGGCATCGAGGCGACCGAGGTCGTCGTTGCCGTTGACGAAGTTGTAGCCGCGGCGCAGCAACTGCGTTCCGTGATTGTTCGAGGAGTGCGCCAGGTGCACGTGCGAATTTTTGTCGATGAGCGTCGCTCCCGTCGCCCCGGTTTTTGTGAAGTCGAAATCAGAGAACTCGGTTCCCCCAGACAACGGCGCGCCCCCACCCTTGCTTCGGCCGATTACCCGTTCCTGTTCCTCAAGGCGGGTGTGATCCCAGTTCTCAATGATCATGCGGATCTTGCGCACTACGAGGTAGCTGCCGCCAGAGAGCCAGCTGCCGTCGTCGACCCAGACGTTGTCGTCGATGGCCGCCGCATCCTCAGACTTCAGATTGGCGGTGCCATCCTTAAAGCCGAACAGGTTGCGGGCGGTGACCTGGCTTTTCGAGGTCGACGACGTGCGGCCGAAGCCCAACTGCGACCAGCGGAGGGATGCCCGCCCGAACGCAATCCGCGACAGGTTGCGAATTGCATGCACGGCAACCTGCGGGTCGTCGGCGCAGGCCTGAATGCACAGGTCGCCATCGCCCGCGTCGGGCTGGAGTGCATCCCCCGAAAACCGCGGCAGCTTTGCTAAAAGGGCCGGCCGCTTGCCCGCTATCCCAAACCTGTCGACACCGTCGTCAGTGGTAAATAGCGTGGGGCCAAAGCCGAACGTGATTGTGAGCCCGCTCGGCGGCAGGTCAAGGGCCTCGCCCGTGTCATCCGGCGGCAGTATCGGCGAGCCGTCGACCGCGCCCGACTTGCTGACCGGCAGACCCCGCATCATGCGGGATGCCGCGTAGCTCCAGTCTGTGAGCAACGACACGAGATCATCGCGGGAGGCCGTAGAGCTCATGTCGAACGCCGCGAAGTGCAGCCGATCCTGCACGGGTGTCGTGATGCCGGACTGGTGCTCGCCGAAGAACG
>JBDUDZ010000297.1:0-2765 GCA_040002635.1 Rhodoglobus sp. | reverse complement strand
GGTGGCTGTGGATCGTATATTCCCCGACGCGCATGAGCAGGTGCTTGCCGCGGCTCACCACCTGCTCCACCGTGCCACCCGTGAGATCGACTGTCGCAAAAGCAGGCACCCGGATGTCGCAGCGCGCCAGCACCGTGCCCGCGAGCACCGCATCCAGTGCCTTCGCCGACCGGTACACGGTGTCGCCCTCAGGCACGCAGCCTCAGCCCTTGGGGCGTGGGAGCGAACCCCGCCTCCGCAAGCAGCCGCCCGAAGGGGCTGCCCACCGAGAACTCGCCGTCGATGCGCTCAACGCGCAACTTGCCGAGCCGCTCACGCACCGTCTTCGTGAGCGACACCGCCGCGGCCCGCAGCGCCGCTTCGTCGGCGGTGAAGGTCAGCACCGTTTTGCCGCCGCGCTCGACGTAGACGGTGAGCGCGCCATCCACGATGACGACCAGTGCGCCAGCCTTGCGACCGGGGCGGTGGCCACGCTTGGCGTCGAGTTCCTCCGCCTCGCGGGGCCACGGCAGTGCCGCGCCGTACGGGTTCGCCGGATCGGTGGAGGCCAGTGTCAGCGCGGCGTGCGGAGCCTCGGCTTCGGGCGGCATGACGAAGCTCCGCAGCCGATCGACTGTCGCCGTGGTGGCGAACTGCGCGGCACCGAGACTCTCGACAAAGTAGCCGCGACGGGCGCGCCCGGTCTCCTCGAATCCGCTCAACACTTTGTAGGCCAGTGCGAAACCGCCTCGGATGCCCTCGCTCACGACCGCGCCGCGGGTCACCACCCCGTGCCGCTCGAGCAGTAGCTCGGCCATCGCTTTGGCCCTGACCGTGCTGTCGCTCCCCGGTCGCACGGCCGCCACACCGCTTCGCGGCGCGTCGGACCCGGCGAGCGGGGCCCCATCAGCCAGCGGGAGTACCGACCAGCGTCCGCCGCCCGTGGGCGGACCGCCCTGCGCAATAACGAGCGACCTGTTGCGGTAACTGCGGGCGCGCGGGGCCCTGCGAGGCGCCGCCGGCCCGCCGAGGTATGCGCGCAACGGCGAGAACGTGTCGTTGGTGACCAGGCCCGCCCAGACCAGGTCCCAGAGCGCGTCGTTGAGCGACTTGTCGTCAAGGCTCCCGACCGCCTGGCCGAGCTGGCGGAAGAAATACCCGCCGCCGGTGCCGAGCGTCGTCAGGATCTCGCGCTGCAGCTCGCTGAGCTCGTCGGTGCTCGGCTCGGCCAGGGTCAGCGCTGCAGTTTCGGCGGGGTGCAGGCTCACCCAACCGTCACCGCCCGGCAGCACGCCGCTGCCGGACCAGATTACTTCTCCCGAAGTCGTGAGTTCATCAAGCCAGGCTTGCGAATAGTTGGGCAGGCGGGCGGGCAGCACGAGGCTCTCCCACGCGGATGCGGGCAGCGCGACCCCGGCCAGCTGGTCGATCACCTGCGCCAGGCCGTCGACCCCGTGCAGCGACTGGCCACTGTGCCCGTCAGAAACGTGCTGCCACACGGGAAGGAACCTGCCCAACGTGGCGGTCTCCACCGGCTCGACCTCCTGGCGGAGGGCCGCGAGCGATCTGGCGCGGAGGCGGCGCAGCACCTCTACAGAGATCCACTCCGTGCCGGAGGAGCCGGGGCGAAACTCGCCATCCTGCACGCGGCGGTCGGCGGCGAGGCGGCGGAGGGTGTCGGTGACGACAGCGGTTCCGAGACCGAAGCGGGTCGCGGCATCCTGCACGGTAAACGGGCCATGGGTTCGCGCGTAGCGGCTGATCAGGTCGCCGACCGGGTCATCCACGGGCTCGATGAACGCGGCGGGAATGCCGATCGGCAGGGGCACGCCGAGGGCATCTCGAAGGCGCGCGGCGTCTTCAACGACGGCCCACTGCTGGGTGCCCGCGATGGTGACCTTGAGCACGCGGTTCGCGCGCGTCAGCTGGTCGAGTAGGCCGGCCAGGGCCGTATCGAGACCCCCACGCGCCTTGCCGACCGTGCGACCCTCGTCCGCCCGCTCAGTTGCGCCTGGTTGTCCTTCCGCGCCCTCGGGAAAAACAACATCGCGCGACTCAGCGACGACGCGGAGCTCGAGCTCGGAGAGCGAGAGCGGCCCGAGCATGCGCAGCGTGTCAACCACCCCCTCGGCATCCTTCGCGTGCCGCTCCGGCACGAGCCGCTGCAGCTCGCGCTCGGTCTGGTCGATCACCACCGGGTCGAGCAGTTCGCGCAGTTCAGCGCGGCCGAGCAACTCGGCGAGCAGGGCGGGGTCGAGCGAGAGCGCGGCGGCCCTGCGCTCTGCGAGGGGCGAATCGCCCTCGTACATGAAGGCGGCCACGTAGCCGAAGAGCAGGCTGCGCGCGAAGGGCGAAGGGATCTCTGTCGCAGCCTCGACAACGCGGATGCGACGGCTCGCGATATCCGCAGTCAACTTCGTCAGTGCGGGCAGGTCGTACACGTCTTGCAACACTTCGCGCACCGTCTCGAGCACGATCGGGAACGCCGGGAACTTGCGTGCGACATCCAGCAGTTGGGATGCCCGCTGCCGCTGCTGCCACAGCGGGGAACGCTTGCCCGGGTTGTAGCGCGGCAGCAGGAGAGCCCGCGCCGCGCACTCTCGGAAGCGCGCGGCGAAGAGTGCGGACCCGCCAACCTCCTCGGTCACCACCTGCTGCAGCTCGTCGTTCTCAAACACGAACAGCTCGGCTCCCGGTGGCTCTGCGTCGGTGTCCGGGATGCGGACGACGATGCCGTCATCCCCGGCCATCGCCGCCCCGTCGAACCCGAACCTGTCACGAACGCG
>JBDUDZ010000296.1:0-2780 GCA_040002635.1 Rhodoglobus sp. | reverse complement strand
GGAGTGCGTGCTCGAGTGCGCCGTCGGTGACGATCAGACCCGCACCCCGGCGGCGGGCAAGATGACCTTGTCGATGATCGCGACGACATAGTCGCGATCCACGGGTTTGCGCAGCATGAGCGTGCGATACGCGGCCATCGCCGGCCCGATCAGGCAGAGCATGCTGAGATCGACGTCGGTTGGGATCTCTCCGCGATCGATGGCGCGCTGGAAGAAGACCCGGTTGACTCTCGCCCGCGGCTCGATGAGCGCCTGCTGCGCGGTCTCGGCAAGTTCGGGATTCCCGGCAAGCATCGACACGATCGCTGCCATGACCCTCATCTTGCGATCGGCGTCGCGGATGCTCGGCGGCTTCACCATCGCGATGAGGTCGCCGCGCAGGGTTCCGGTGTCGGGCAGGTTGTCGTAGTCGATGTCGTTCGACTTCATGCAGGCAACGGCGTCGATCACGAGTTCGTTCTTGGAGGGCCAGCGGCGGTACAGGGTGGCTTTCCCGGCCTTGGCGCGAGCGGCGACCATGTCGATGGTCATTCCGTCGTAGCCGGTCTCGGCGAGCACGTCGAGAGCGGCATCCAGAATCTCGGGGTCGCGGGTGTGGTCACGCTTACGGCCCAGTTTGGTGGGTTCGGCGAGGTCGGTCTGCGTCATTGCACCGCCCCTTTCTCTCCCTGTACACATTACCAGCAGGTTAATTCCTGAACCAAGTAGATCCGGAACTCCAGAGTACCGTATATAGTGTCCTCTATGTCTGAATCACTTACACCCCCAGCCAACAGTCGGCGCTGGATCACCCTCGTCGTCGTCGGCCTCGCCCAGCTCATGGTCGTGCTCGACGCCACAGTCGTGAACATCGCCCTCCCATCCGCCCAGGCCGACCTCGGATTCTCCGACGGAAACCGCCAGTGGATAATCACCGCATACTCCCTCGCCTTCGCCAGCCTGTTGCTGCTCGGCGGTCGCCTCTCCGACCTGATCGGCCGCAAACGCACATTCATCATCGGCCTCGTCGGTTTCGCCGTCGCCTCTGCGCTGGGCGGTGCCGCGGGCTCCTTCGAGCTGCTCGTTGCGGCGCGCGCGCTGCAGGGCGCGTTCGGCGCACTGCTGGCCCCGACAGCGCTGGCCGTGCTGACCACGACCTTCGTCATCCCGAAAGAGCGCGCCCGCGCGTTCGGTGTCTTCGGCGCGATCGCCGGTGCTGGCGGCGCGGTTGGCCTGCTGCTCGGCGGCCTGCTCACCGAGGCGCTCGACTGGCGCTGGAACCTGTACATCAACGTCGCGATCGCGGCAGTAGCCCTCGTCGGCGCTTTCCTGTTCGTGCCGACAGTCGCGCGCAGCGGGCCGCGGCCGAAGCTCGACATCCCCGGCACGTTGCTTGTTTCGGGTGCACTGTTCGGCCTGGTCTACGGATTCTCCAATGCGGAGACCGACAGCTGGAGCTCACCGCTGACCTGGGGCATGCTCGTAGCCTCGGGCGTTCTCCTCATCGCGTTCGTGCTCTGGCAGCGCCGCGCGACGCACCCGCTTCTGCCGCTGTCGATCGTGCTCGACCGCAACCGCGGCGCGGCATACAGTTCGGTGCTCATCGCCGGTGCCGCCATGTTCGGGATCTTCCTGTTCGTGACCTACTACCTGCAGGCCACGATGCACTACTCACCCATCCAGACCGGCCTCTCGTTCCTGCCCATGATCGGGATGCTCGTGGTCGCAGCCCAGCTCGGCACCAACTTCCTCGTGCCGCGCCTCGGCCCGAAGATCTTGGTTCCCGCGGGCATGACGCTCGGAGTGATCGGCATGCTGCTGCTGACCCAACTCGACGCAGACAGCTCGTATGTGCCGAGCATCCTCGGGCCGCTCATGGTGCTCGGCTTCGCGATGGGCACCATCATGCCGGCCGCGATGCAGACCGCGACGCTGGGCGTTGACCGCCAGTTCGCGGGAGTCGCCTCGGCGATGGTGAACACCAGCCAGCAGGTCGGTGGCTCGATCGGCACCGCGCTGCTCAACACCCTGGCGGCCACGGCGGCGACCGACTACCTCGCCTCGCACACCCCGCTCACCGCGGCGGTTGGCGTGGATGCAGCGATCGCCAGCTACTCGACCGCCTACCTGTGGGGCGCCGGCTTCTTCGCCGTCGGTGCGGTGATGTCGGCGCTGCTATTCCGTCGCCGCAGCCAGGGGTTGTCGCTGTCGCACGCGCCCGTGCCCGCGGCTGTCGCGGACGCGGAACCGGTGCTCGCGCACTGAGTCGAACGGGGCGGGGTCGCGTGTCACGCAGCCTCGCCCCTACTCGCGCCCGAGCAGTTCTGGAGAAGCCGTCGCCGGGCTCACTGCCTAACATGAACCCATGGCAACCAACACAGCGGGCGGCAACTTCACCGCAGACGAGCGCGCCGCGATGAAAGAGCGCGCCAAAGAAGCAAAGTCGACAGCGAACAAGGCCGAAGCCCTCAAGGAGGTGCTCGACAAAATCGCCGCGATGAGCCCCAGCGACCGAAAGCTCGCCGAGCGCATCCACGCTGTCGTGCTCGAGGCCGCCCCGGAGCTCGCGCCGAAGACCTGGTACGGCATGCCCGCCTACGCGAAGAACGACAAGATCGTGTGCTTCTTCCAGGATGCCGGTAAGTTCAAGGCCCGCTACGCGACCCTCGGGTTCAGCGATGAGGCCAAGCTCGACGACGGCAACTTCTGGCCCAACTCGTATGCGATCCAGACGCTCACGGCGGCCGACGAGAAGTCGATCGCAGCCCTCGTAAAGCGGGCTGTCGGCTAACGTCTGGCAG
>JBDUDZ010000295.1:0-2784 GCA_040002635.1 Rhodoglobus sp. | reverse complement strand
GACGGTCGATTCTCAGGCGGCACAACCGGACTGTGTATCGGCCACATAGCTCCCGAAGCGGTGGACGCAGGTCCAATCGCCTTCGTGCGCGATGGTGATCTGATACGGGTCGATATCGCAGCTCGCTCGCTCGACCTACTTGTCGAACCCGAAGAGCTGGAAGCTCGCCGCAAAGGCTGGGCTCCCCTACCTCCGCGCTACACCCGCGGTGTTCTCGCGAAATACTCCAAGCTCGTGCACTCCGCCGCGGAGGGCGCGGTTACCGGGTAGTTCGGTCACCTCAGCCACTGTTAAGGAACATCACATGCCCACGGACTCAGCGCCCGTGCCCACCGCGAAGGCGCACGCCTCGAAAACGCCGGAAATCCTTACGGGTTCCGGCGCGATCCTGCGTTCGCTCGAACACCTCGGCGTGACCGACGTGTTCGGTCTGCCCGGCGGCGCGATCATGCCCTTCTACGACGAACTCATGGCCTCAACCGCCATCCGTCACATTCTCGTTCGCCACGAGCAAGGCGCAGGCCATGCCGCCGAGGGTTATGCCTCGTCGTCGAACCGCATCGGCGTCGCAATCGCGACCTCTGGCCCCGGCGCTACAAACCTCGTGACGGCTATCGCAGACGCCTACATGGATTCGGTGCCGCTCCTGGCGATCACCGGCCAGGTCTTCTCCACCTCGATGGGCACCGATGCCTTCCAGGAGGTCGACATCGTCGGCATCACCATGCCGATCACCAAGCACTCGTTCCTCGTGACCCGCCCGGAAGACGTGCCCGCCACTATCGCTGCGGCGTACCACATCGCCACAACGGGTCGCCCAGGCCCGGTGTTGGTCGACGTGACGAAAGACGCCCAGCAGAACAGCGCGCCCTACATCTGGCCGCCCAAGGTTGACCTCCCCGGGTATCGGCCGGTGGTCAAGGCCCACGGCAAGCAGGTGCTTGCGGCGGCCGAGTTGCTGGCGAAGGCCGAGCGGCCGGTGTTTTACGTCGGTGGCGGCGTCATCCGGGCGCAGGCCTCGAAAGAGCTGCTCGAGTTGGCGACGAGGGTCGGCGCGCCAATCGTGACGACGCTGATGGCGCGCGGTGCGTTCCCCGACTCGAACCCGCTCAACCTCGGGATGCCCGGTATGCACGGCGCAGTTCCCGCGGTTCTCGCGCTGCAGGAGTCAGACCTGGTCATCTCGCTCGGGGCCCGCTTCGACGACCGGGTGACCGGAAAGCCGAGCGAGTTCGCCCCACTTGCCAAGATCGTGCATGTTGATATCGACCCCGCGGAGATCGGCAAGATCCGAGCGGCGGACGTCCCGATCGTCGGCGATGCCAAAGATGTCATCGTCGACCTTAGCGCCGCCTTCGCTGACGCCACGAAGAAGGACAAGCCCGACTACACCGCGTGGTGGGAGCGCCTCAACAGCCTTCGCGAACAGTATCCGCTGGGGTTCACCCAGCCGGATGACGGCCTGCTATCGCCCCAGGCGATTATCCAGCGCATCGGCGAGCTCAGCGGGCCCGAGGCGATCTATGCCGCGGGTGTGGGACAACACCAGATGTGGGCAGCGCAGTTCATCAAGTACGAGCGTCCCAACGCCTGGCTCAACTCGGGCGGTGCCGGAACTATGGGTTACGGCGTTCCAGCCGCCATGGGTGCCAAGGTCGCAAACCCTGACCGCGTGGTCTGGGCGATCGACGGCGACGGCTGCTTCCAGATGACGAACCAAGAGCTCGCGACCTGCACGATAAATGACATCCCGATCAAGGTCGCGATCATCAACAACTCGTCGCTGGGCATGGTGCGACAGTGGCAGACGCTGTTCTATGACGGCCGCCACTCGTTCACCGACCTGAACACCGGGCACGGCACGCGCATGATCCCCGACTTCGTCAAGCTGGGGGAGGCCTACGGCTGCCTTGCCATCCGCGTGACGAAACCTGAAGAGGTGGATGCGGCGATCAAACTGGCCCTGGAGACCAACGACCGCCCCGTGGTCATCGACTTCATCGTCAGTCGTGACGCGATGGTGTGGCCGATGGTGCCGCAGGGCCTGAGCAACTCGAGCGTGCAATACGCCCGTGACCACGCCCCCGAGTGGGAAGAGGAGTGATGTTTTTTCCTGCGGAGCTGGGCCAATGAGCCACGTGCTATCCCTCCTTGTCGAAGACAAGCCCGGCCTGCTGACCCGCGTCGCCGGCCTGTTCGCTCGCCGCGGCTTCAACATCGAATCGCTCGCAGTCGGCAAGAGTGAGATCGAGGGGCTTTCGCGCATCACAGTTGTCGTGGATGTCGAGCAGCTGCCTCTCGAGCAGGTGACTAAGCAGCTGAACAAGCTGGTCAACGTCATCAAGATTGTTGAGCTCGACCCCGAGACCTCGGTCACCCGTGAGCACATGCTCATCAAGGTCAGGGTCGACAACACGACGCGCTCACAGGTGCTCGAAGCGGTCACCCTGTTCAGGGCGAGCATCGTGGATGTCGCGACTGACGCACTCGTCATCGAGGTCACCGGCAACACCGGCAAGATCCAGGCGTTCCTGCGTGTGCTCGAGCCCTACGGAATCAAGGAGATCGCGCAGAGCGGCCTGCTTGCTATCGGCCGTGGCGGCAAGAGCATCACCGAGCGTGTGTTTAAGAATTAGCCCGCCCTCGGGCGGCGAAAAAACTAAGTCCACCGGTTTCGATACGGCCTCTGGCCTACTCAACCAGCAATCAATAACAAGGAGAAGTTCCACATGACCGATGTCTTTCACGATGAAGACGCCGACCTCTCGATCGTCCAGGGCAAGA
>JBDUDZ010000294.1:0-2824 GCA_040002635.1 Rhodoglobus sp. | reverse complement strand
AGGTTGCAATATCTTTCAACGTCACGAGTGCATCGACGGAGCCCGTTGCGGCGCCTTGGATACGGATGTAGCACCCTGCCGAATTGGTGTGACGGAAGTGCTCTATATAGGTGTCGCCGGTCAACAGGATCTGATTCGCCGCGATCCGCGTGGCCGCCACGTTGCGATATCCGAACTGGAGAGACGACAGTGCCCGGCCGCGAGGCCCGAGCTGCACGTGAACCATCATCGTGAACCATTGGTCAGTCGGATAGACGAAGCACGAAGACCGTTCGATGATGCCATGGCCGTTGATTTGGTATTGGCATGCGGCGACGTGGTTAGATTCGTTGCCTGAGTTGTGCTCGGTGAAGTAGTTGTTGTTGGTGCCGCGCGTAATGAGCGACGCGTAGCCGGGCTTTCCGTGATAAGCGGTCGGATACTTGAACACGGACGTGGGATTGACGGTGCCCGTCGCGCCATCCACCCCGTTGGCCCCGATCACATTCGTTTCACCCTCGAAGTCCACCCGAATTCCCTGGATCTGGTTCTGCGTTACCGACGTACCCGCGCCCCGATAGCCGAATGGCCACGCCGGATTCATGCCGACCTCGCCGCGCT
Source organism: Rhodoglobus sp. (assembly GCA_040002635.1). Lineage (GTDB taxonomy): Bacteria > Actinomycetota > Actinomycetes > Actinomycetales > Microbacteriaceae > Rhodoglobus. The sequence continues at coordinate 2,224 of JBDUDZ010000294.1, read as the reverse complement.
GCGTGCCTTCGCCGATCATCAGCTGCTTGTACGTGGTCAAGCCGAGCGGCGGTATGTCTGTCCCGCCGCCTCCCGATCCATGGTCGGCGAACGGGAACGTCGCATAGGTCGAGTTCATTCGGCAGCGCCACTGCACCCAAAATTCGCTGTTCTCTCCGAACTGGTCTGCGTAGTCGTCAATCGATATCCACCAGAGGTCAGCGCGCTCGGCGATGCCGGAAGTCGGGCAATCCGGCACGTCGAACCGGAGCGAAGCGGTGCTGCCGGGCGGATAGGTCGTGCTGTCGACGACAACGTACTGCCCATAGACAGCGTCGTTCTGCTGGTAGCACGTGACGTGGGGGCTCGCCTTGAGACTGCCCCATTTGACCGTGCCGCCGTTGGCCGGTGGTGCGGAGAAGTCGTAGGCAACGACCACCCCGGAGGCAGTCGAGCGCGTGAGCCAGTCAGCCGCCGGATCCACAGCCGGGGGGGGTGGTGCGGGTGGCGGAGCGGCCGCCGGGCCCGGCGCGGGTGCGGAAGGGGATGGGGCGACCGGGGCGGGTGCTGCGGCAATCGCTGCGGATTCGCGGCTACCAGCTCCGCAGCCGGTCACCGACGAGGCAAGTGCCCCGGTTCCAGCGATCAAAAATGTTCGTCGAGAGCTCATGGGGTTGCTCGAGCACCCGCTGTGGGTCCGCGGTCGTCGGGCCGATGTGGGTCGGAAGGTGCCAAGCGAGAGTTGACCTAGCGCACATTCTGAACGATTGCGCCGGCAGTCTCACGGGGAAGAGTGACCCGGCGCGCAAAAGTCGTCGGTCCGAGTGTACGAACTCGTAACGGCATGCCAGTCCGCCGCGATCGACGAACCGAGGGTGCCGCCTGGCCGCTCAGACGGGGGGAGTTGTCGCTTCTCTCGGCCCCTAGAATCTAGAGTGCTGTGTCGCAATGAGGGACTATGGATATCGCGAAGGAGGTCGTTGGCGTGCTCAATCAAGTGCTCGGCCTGGGCGGGCGCGCCGCCGCTTTCGACGAGAACACTCACTTGCTCGGCGCGATCCCCGAGCTTGACTCGATGGCGGTGGTCGCCTTGATCACGGCGATCGAAGACCACTTCGGCATTCTGGTGGAAGACGACGACATCGACGGCAGCACGTTTGCCACTCTTGGCACCTTGACCGAATTCGTGCGCGGCGAGCTCGCCGGCTGATGCCGGCCACCGCTGCATCCGCGCCGGGGCGCCCTGCAGGCGAACGCTGACTGACGATGGCGCCGTCGGTCGAAGCCCTCTTCGTGCCTGCCGCAGCCGGCGGACAGCGCTTCGTCCTGCACCATCGTCCCGACCCGCGCCGCGTGAAGGGCGCAGTGATGTATCTGCATCCGTTCGCCGAGGAAATGAACAAGACGCGTCGCATGGTCGCTGTGCAATCGCGTGCTCTCGCCGCGGCGGGTTTCAGCGTACTTCAGATCGACCTGCTCGGCTGCGGCGACAGCAGCGGCGACTTCGCCGAAGCGACCTGGTCCGATTGGCTCGCGGACGCCCGGCTCGGAATCGACTGGCTTTCCAGCCGCTATCCCGACGCGAGTCTCTGGCTGTGGGGCGCGAGAGCGGGCTGCCTACTGGCGGCCGAGGTTGCGCAGCACATCGACCCGGCGCCGAATCTCCTCTTCTGGGCCCCGGTGGTCAGCGGCGAGACCCATCTGGCGCAGTTCCTGCGGATCAGGGCCGCGGGCGAGATGCTCGACGGACGCGGCAAGAGCGGCACGGTGGCGCTCAAACGCGCGCTGGAGTCTGGCGAGTCGGTGGACGTGGCTGGCTACCGTCTGGCCGCCGCTGTCGCGAAAGGCCTCGGGCGATCTCGCCTCCAGCCCCCGCCGCGGCCAGTCCGGATCGCTTGGCTCGACGTAGCGAGCCGGCCCGGTGCCACGCCGGCCCAGCCGACTCAGCACCTGCTCGGGGCATGGCGCGCCCAGGGTCATCACGTCCACAGCGCGTTGGTGCCCGGCCCCGCGTTCTGGCAAACCAGCGAGATCGAAGAAGCTCCGGAGCTGGTGCGCGCCACCCTGGTGGCGCTGCACGAGACGACAGCGACATGAAGACCATTGATACGGCCCACGTGTTTCAGGTCGCGGGAGAGCCGCTCGTGGGCGTGCTGAGCCGCCCCTCAGACCCCTCGGAATGGGCAGTCCTGGTCATCGTCGGCGGCCCGCAATACCGGGTAGGGAGCCACCGACAGTTCGTGGA
>JBDUDZ010000293.1:0-2842 GCA_040002635.1 Rhodoglobus sp. | reverse complement strand
CTCCGGCCGGGCGATGAGCACCGGCGAGTTGATGTTGAGAAGCACCTCGTGCGCCACGGATCCGAGCAGCTCGGAAGTCGGTCGACGGCTCGCCCCGATCACCAGCATGTTCGCCCCGCGACTCGCGTCGAGCAGTGCCTCAGCGGGGCGGCGGCCGGAGACGCGGCTGACGATCGTGAGGTCCGGAGCGATCTCGCGGGCCGCTGCTGCAGCGTGCGCCAGCAGGTCGCGGGCGGCGAGCCGACCGGCCACCTCGTCTTCGCCGGCGTTGACAATCGTGAGGTCTTCGCCGCGATGTGCCGCTTCCCGTGCCGCGACGCTAACCGCCGAGGCCCACTCGTTGCCCTCGGTGATCCCGACCACCACGCCGCGGCGGGTGGCGAGGTAGTTCTCCGGTACGACCGCGATGGAGCACCGGGCCGCAAAAGCCACCGAAATGCTGCGGGTGCCCAGAACCCTTCCCCTGATGTATCCAGTCTTGTGCGTTCCCACCACCAGAAGGTCAGAAGACTCGGCGAGGGCCGCCAGTTCGAACGCCGTGCTGCCGTGCACGAGGTGCTCCTCGATGGCCAGATCGGGGCTCAATTGCCGAGCGTCGCGGACGGCGGCGGCCAGCACCAGCGCACCATCATGAGCTCGCTCGGCCACCAGCTCCGCGCCGAGTTGCCCCCACTCATCTTCGACGACGTGCACGAGAGCAACAGTGTCGTGAAGCGCCTGCGCCCGACGCAAGCCCCATTCCATCGCGGCGCGACTCGGGCCCGACCCGTCGACACCGATGACGATGGTCATTCCACCCTCCGGTTCTCGGGAGCCGAGATTGTCCATAGCATTGGCACACGATCCTTTCCAAGGACTGGACCAAGGCTCTCAGCCGCCGAAACGGGCGGGCAGAGTCGAAAGTCCCGCCGTGCTTGACGATGGAGACCCCATGGACAGCGACAGCGACAGCGACCTCAGGTTTCCCGATGAACCGCGATCACGGCTCGATCGGGTGCTTGGCGACCTCGTCGACAGCGCCAAGGAGGTGCTGGAAACCCAGGGACGACTCCGCAATCTCCTGAAGGCCAGCCGGGTCGTGGCCGATGAGCTCGAACTTGCCGTGGTGCTCCGCAGGATTGTTGAAGCCGCTGTTGAGCTCGTGGGAGCGCGGTATGGCGCCATCGGCGTCATTAGCCCCGAGGGCACGCTCGAACAGTTCATTCATGTCGGGATGCCCGCTGACCTGGTCAATGTGATCGGTCACCTTCCCGAGGGGCACGGTGTGCTCGGCGCGCTGATCCAGGAGCAGGAAACGATCCGCCTCGAGCACATCAGCGAGGATGGCCGCTCCGCAGGCTTCCCGGCTGGTCACCCGGCGATGGAAAGCTTCCTGGGGGTTCCGGTCCGCGTTAGGGGCGAGGTGTACGGCAACCTCTACCTCACCGAGCAGGAGAGCGGCAGGTTCAGCGCCGAGGACGAGCAGTTGCTCAGTGCCCTGGCGGCCACAGCGGGCGCCGCGATCGACCATGCCCGGTTGTACGACGAGAGTGAACGCCGTCGCCGGTGGTCGGCCGCATCCGCGGAGATCACCGCGGCCCTGCTCTCGAACGACGCAGACGATTCTCTCGCGATCCTCACCGAACGCGTTGCGCTGCTCGCCGACGCCGACCTGGTGTGCATCGCGGTGCCACTCGGCGCGAGAAAGATGTCGATCGAAATGGCGCGCGGACCGATCTTCGAGGAGTACCTGGGCCTCACCTTCGACACCGCAGACACCCTCGCCGGGCGTGCGTTCGAAAGCCGCCAGCCGATCCTCTCCGATATCGAGCTTGGCGACCCACTCGGCGTGCAGCGCTCGATGGGCCCCACCATGGCCGTGCCACTGGCGTCGTCGGAAGACCCCATCGGGGTGCTGACGGTATCGCGGCTTTCCGGCCGACCTCGATTCACCGCGACTGACCTCGACATGGTCGCCGAGTTCGCGGCCCAGGCCGGGCTCGCCCTGCGGCTCGCCGCCGCGCGGGCCGACGCCCAGGCGCTTGCCCTGCTCGAGGATCGCGGTCGCATCGCCCGTGACCTGCACGACAACGTCATCCAGCGCCTTTTCGGGGCGGGCCTGAGCATCCAGGCGGTCGCCGGCGGCGTAGCCGACCTGACCCAGCGAGACCGGTTGGTAGAGCAGGTCGAGGTGCTGGAGGCGGCGATCGCCGAGATCCGGACGGCAATCTTCGCGATGACCGCGCAGGCCAGTTCGCGCCCCGCCTCGCTGCGGCATCGGCTCATCGACGTGCTCGCCGAGGCGTCCGACCTGTTTCCCGAATCGCCCCAGCTGGTGTTCAGCGGAGCCGTCGACTTGCTGGTTCCGCCCGCGCTGGCGGATGACGTCGTGGCTGTCGTGCGCGAGGGGCTCAGCAACGTCGCACGCCACGCTGGCGCCGAGCACACCTGGATTTCGGTTGCCGCGACCCCCAGCCGCCTCGTGGTCACGATCCAGGATGACGGCGTTGGCGTGAATGATGGGGGCCGTGCCAGCGGAACCCTCAATCTCGCCGAACGGGCCAGGGCCAACGGCGGGCAGTTCAATCTCGCCCCGCGAAACCCCGCCGGCACCACCCTGGTTTGGTCTGCCTCGTTGGCAGAATCGGATGCCCAATGACCACCGTGTTCCTCGTCGATGACCACGAGATCGTGCGGCGCGGAGTCGCCGACCTGATCAACGCCGAGCGCGACCTCGACGTTGTCGGCGAAGCCGGCACGATCCGGCAGGCCATCGCGCGGATCGCGGCCACCGTGCCCGACATCGCGGTGCTCGACGTGCGCCTGCCGGATGGCAGCGGTATCGACCTGTGCCGCAGCATCC
>JBDUDZ010000292.1:0-2850 GCA_040002635.1 Rhodoglobus sp. | reverse complement strand
CCAAGAACGGCGGCGTCTACCGCAAGAAGACCGAGCAGGCGCGCGAGCTGGTGGACCTGCTGATCGAGTGGCTGCCCAAGACCGCGTTCGATCTGCTCATCGACTCCGGCTACACCACGCGCACGGTGGTGCGCGGCCTGCCCGAGGAGGTTCGCGTGCTGGGCGCCATGACCGTGCGGGCGGCCCTGCTCACGGCTGGCGGACGCACGTTGCGCAACGGTCGCCACAGCCCCAAAGGGGCGCCGCGGTCGTCGCTCGCAGCGTGGGCGCAGGAGGCCAGCAGCCCCTGGCAGACGGTGACGGCGCACGTCTACGGGGGTCTTCGCGAGATGCAGATCAAGACCGAGGTGGTGCAGTGGTGGAGCGTGCTGGGGGAGCGTTCGGTGCGCGTGGTGCTGCTCCGATGCACGACGGGCGCAGTGCCGTTGCGCGCGTTTATGTGCACCGACCCGGAGCTGGACGTGCCCTCGATCCTGAGCGGATACGCACGCCGCTGGGCGGTGGAAGTCTTTTACTTCGAGGTGAAACAATTCCTGGGGCTTTGTGCGTCGCGAGCCCGCTTGGAGTGGGCGGTGCGTCGCACCGCGCCGTGCGTGGGCCTGCTGTACGGCGTGGTGGTGATGTGGTTCTGGGAGCAGTCCGAGCGTGGGCTCGCCGCGGTGGTGCCCGAGCGCCCCTGGTACGGTCACAAGCAGAACGTGAGCTTCGAGGACATCGTGCGGACCGCGCGCGTCGCGCTGGGTGGACGCCTGTTGCTCGATCAGGTCGAGGAGGTCGCGCCGCTGCGCCGCGCGCACCGCCGCACCGCCGCACCAGCGCCCGCGCAGCGACGCGCGGCATGAGCGCGGCGCGCACGGCGACGCGCGCCGCGACACTCGGTCCACTTCACGCGTGCCCCGCGGCGAGCGGCCGTGAGGCTCGCGTGTGACGCAAGGGGCGCCGCAGAACGTTGCGCAACGTGCTCGTCGGAACCGGCTGATGGCATGGCTGGGGCTTGCCGCGGGACGCGGCTACACCCCAGGTCAATCCGTGGCCTCGGGGCTCGTTGGCCGCGCATTCGCACCAGGCAGTCACACCCGAAACAATCGTCAAGAGCCAAACCTGAGTCTGAGCTCCCGCTGTCGCGCGAGGACCGTCACGGCGCGCACGCCATGACCGCGCCCGCGACGCCCGCCGAGCCCGCAGCAAGCACGAGCGTGCTGTCGCCCGAGCGGGCGATCGTGACGGCCGTCGCGTTCCGCACGGTGGCGAGCGTGACGATCGCACCGCGAACGCCGTCGGGCGCCACCTCCGTCGCCTGCAGGCGCGACGCGCCGGTCTCGTCGGGGGCCGTCATCCACGCGAGGAGCACCGCGCCGCCGGCGCGCGCGACGCCGCGCACGAGCGACCGCCCCGCGAGCGACGAGTCGATCGTGCAGCCCGCGCTGCCCGCGGCCACCGCGCCCTCTCCGGGCCGCGCGAACACGACCGTCGCCAGGCCCGACGCGCCATCGACGAGCGCCGCGCGGCCTCCCTCTGCGGCCAGGACCATCACGGCGGCGCTGCTCACCGTCGAGGGCATGCGAGTGTCGGTGCTGAAGCCGCCGCGCGCCCTGAGCCCGTGTACATTTCCGGTCGGCCAAGCGGCGGGAAGCGCGGGCAACAGCTGGATCTCGCCGCCTTGCGACTGGAGGAGCATTTCGGCGATGCCGGCCGTGCCGCCTAAATTCCCGTCGATCTGGAATGGTGGATGCGCGTCGAAGAGGTTGGGGTAGGTGCGCTCCGGCCGGAGCAATAGCTTGAGAATCGTTTCGGCGTGCTCGGCGTCATGTAGTCGGGCCCAAAGATTCAGGCGCCAACCGATCGCCCACCCAGTGGCGTCGTCTCCGCGAATTTCGAGCGAACGGCGTGCTGCATCGGCCAGTGCCGGCGTCCTGAGCACATCGATCTGGTCACTTGGGAAAAGTCCGTAGAGGTGGGAAACATGCCGATGGTGCTGCTCGGGCGCGCCGGCGTCCCAATCTTCCAGCCATTCCTGCAGTTGTCCCTGGGCGCCGACTTGCGAGGGTGCAAGCTGGGCGCGGGCGGCGACGAGGCGCTCGCTGAACGCCTTGTCTTGCCCGAGGATTTCCGCCGAACGGATGCATGCGGTGAAGAGATCGCGGAGGATTTGTTCGTCCATGGTCGGCCCTGCGGTGATCGACGTGCCGTGGTGATGCTCGTTCTCGGGTGAGAGCGACGGACTGGTCACGAGCCAGCCGTGGGTCGGCTCGGTCACCAACGTGTCGAGAAAGAATTGCGCGGATCCCTTCATCAGCGGATAGGCTTGGGCGAGGAATTTGCGATCGCCGGAGAAGAGGTAGTGTTCCCACAAGTGTTGGCAAAGCCACGCTCCGCCGCTTGGCCACATGCCCCATGCTGCGCCGTCAATCGGGGCGGTGGCGCGCCAGAGATCGGTGTTGTGATGGGCCACCCAACCCGAGGCGCCGTACTGGTCCTTCGCCATTTTCGCGCCGGTTTCGCTCAGGTCCTTGATCATGTCAAAGAGCGGCTCCGCGCACTCGGCGAGATTCGTGGTCTCGGCGGGCCAGTAGTTCATCTCGGTGTTGATGTTGATCGTGTATTTGCTGCCCCAAGGGGGTGAAATGCTGTCGTTCCAGATGCCTTGGAGATTGGTGGGTTGGGTGCCGGGGCGGGAACTGCTGATCAACAGATAGCGGCCATATTGGAAATAGAGCGCGGCGAGCGCCGGATCGTTGGCCGTCGCGAAATTGCGGACGCGTTCGTCGGTGGCGAGATCGGCGGCAGCCGTTCGTCCGAGGTCGAGCGATACGCGGCGAAAGAGTCGTTGATGTTCCGCTACGTGGGCCG
>JBDUDZ010000291.1:0-2873 GCA_040002635.1 Rhodoglobus sp. | reverse complement strand
AGCTGAGCGCCGAAGCCCGCCTGCGCACCTAGCGACCGCTGTGCCGAGGGTCAGGTTGTAACCGCGACCCCGGCGGCCGGCTCATCACCCCAATACCGCCGCCGCATTACCGCACGCTCGACAAAAGTCCACAGCGTGGTTGTTGCGAGGTAGATCGTCGCGGCTAGAGGCACGAACGCGGCGAACACGATGGTGATGAACGGCAGCCAGGAGAGCACTCGGGTGAGCGTGGCCGTGCCAGCCGCGGCATCCAGATTCGGTATCGCCAGGCGAAGCGCGGTGCGTCGCGAGAACCAGGCCACCACCCCGATCACCAGGAACAGGGCGAGGAAGACGAGCATGCCGGGCCAGCCCGCGTGGAAAAATGTCGTGCCGAGAGTCACTCCCCCAATGTGCTCGCCGAGCAGGGCGTTGCCGTGCCCGTCGATAGTGGTGCGGATGAACAGGGCGTAGACCAGCGAAATCACCGGCGCCTGCAAGAGCGTCGGCAGGAATCCGGCGAACGGCGACACGTTCTCTGCCTTGTAGAGTTCGGCGGTTTTCTGCTGCAGCAGCTGCGGGTTCTTCTTGTATTTGCGCTGCAGGGCCTGCAACCTCGGAGCAAGCCGGCGGCGGTGCCACTCGGCTTTCACCTGGGAGATGCCGACGGGTATCAGCGCGGAGCGCACGATGACCGTGAGCGCAACGACGGCGAGCGCGGCACTTGCCGTGCCCGCGAGCGGGTTGAGAAAAGTCGCGATGCCTTGAACCAGCGCATACGCGCCGTCAAGCAGCAGGGCGATCGGGGGGAAAGCAAAAATGTCCACGTGAAATGTCCTTCGAGTCGATGCGGGTGGGTGGCTGAAGGCCACGCAGCACCTGCATGCGACAGGCAGAAGGGCTACGCGGCGATCGCCTCCGCGGGCGCTCGAGTCATCGGCCGACCAGCCGTGGCGGGATGCGACGGCTCAGGCATCTCATTCAGCGCCTGCCGGTGCGCGTGAGCCCGTGCCCCCACAGTCACCTCTCTGGCGCCCGCCACCAAGGCGGCTGCGACGGCGGCCACCAACACCACTGTGGCAATGCTCGCCACCAGCGCGGCGGGGTTCGACCCCTCAGTCACTGCGAGCGCGAGAAACACCACTGTCGCGAGCGCGACAAGTCGGGTGTTGAGGATCCTCACGAGGCCGACGCTACACCCGCACACGCCGCGCCGCAGTGAGGTTTCGCTCGCAGCACAGTTGTCGTCGCTGCAGCCACCGTGCCACCGGTTCTCAGAGAAAAGGAAGAGCGCGCCGTCCGGAACCCGATTGCCCGGAGCGGCGCGCCCGCGCCATCACGCCAGAGTGCCCAATGCAGCCAAAGCTGCGGTCAGACCCATCCGACTAGACGGCACCGCGGTTTCCCGCGAACGCGCTACCCAACGCGTCCAGTTCCCGAGCTGCCCTGCGGCGCACCATCGCGCAAAAGCGCGTGGGCGTCGTGATCAGAGCTCCGGATTCTGGTCTCATCTTCGCGAGCGCCGGATTGACCGCGGCTCAGCGAAATTCTCTCAATTGCTGTCTTCGACGTCGGCGCGTCGGCGCGCGGAGCGGCGTAGCTCACGACAGTCGGCCCCCCTGGCTCGAAATCTTGCGTTCACCACACCCGTGCTAATCGCTCATTGGTGACGTTATCGTTACCGTCAACGGCGTTGAAGCCCCCGAATAGGCGTGGATAGATCGTTCTACTAGACGGTTGGGACCATGCCGATATGCCATCAGTCGTTCGCGAGCTTGCCCAGCCATTCCAGCGTCGAGGCGAGGGCGCTCTGCGCGTTGGCGTCGTCGAGGTGGAACTGGTATTCGTGCGGGAGGGCGGGGGTCGTGTCATCCGGATAGAAGACGCTGGTCACAGGCACGCCGAGCGCGGTGAGGCGGGCAGCCATCGGCTTTGACTGGTTCTTCGTGAGCGGATCAGCGTTGCCACCCGAGATCCAGGTGGGCGGGAAGTCGCCGGTGACGTCATCGAGCGTAGACATCGCGTCACCGCCAGGAGTGTTCGACCAGTCTTTGGTGCCGAGGTAGGCCCACAGCGAGACCCGGAATCCCCAGCCGCCCAGGCCTGGCGCATCAGGGATGCCCGACACGTCGTAAATGCCGCAATTGAGAATCACGCCGCGCAACTGTTCCGACGTCAGCGTCGGAACGATGCCGACAGTGCTCGCGTAGGCGGGACTGGTCACGAGGGTGGCGAGTTGGGCCGTGTACTGCGCGCCGGCAGAGTCGCCCGCGATCACGAGCTTGCCGGGGTCGATACGGTATTCGGCGGCGTGGGCGACTAAAAACCCGAGGGCGTCGTTGAGCTGGGTGAGCGCGACCGGATAGCTGGCTTCAGGCGCGACCGTGTAGTTGAGCGCGACTGTCGTGTAGCCGTGCGACGCGATGATCTTCGCGTAAGGGTCGACATTCTCCTTACTGCCGGAGATCCAGGCGCCGCCGTGGATCCAGATCACTGTGGGAAGTGCACCGGTGCTGCCTGATGGCGAAAACACATCGAACGTCGTGCCGTGGTCGTCGGCGACATCGAGCTTCGCCTCGATGCCAGAAGTCGGCACGTACGGAGTCATCTCGGCAACCGTCTTGCGGGCGGTGTCGTCGAAAAGCGCGCGAATAAGTAGCACGCTTGGCCAAGGGCTGAGTTCGGCAACAACCGTGACCACCAGGCCGAGCGCCAGGAAAGCGAGCGGGATGGCGTGGCGCTTTTTGCGAATCCAGGCTGTGCTCGTCATGCTCACACGATAGAGGGAACCGCCTCGCGGTAGCGTGAGCCCATGGCCGAACAGACCGAACCGCGTGTCGCCGTCTACATCGACTTCGACAACATCGTCATCTCGCAGTACGACAACGTGCACG
>JBDUDZ010000290.1:0-2880 GCA_040002635.1 Rhodoglobus sp. | reverse complement strand
TCACGCGACCCGCTCCATCCCGAGCATGTACTTGCTGATCTCCTCGGCGGTGGATCGGGGCAGGTCTTCTACCACGCGTCCGTCGGCAAGGAACAGGATTCGGTCCGCGTAGCTGGCGGCGATCGGGTCGTGCGTGACCATCGCGATGCTCTGCCCGTAAGTGGAGCTCGCCGTGGCGAGCAGGGCGAGCACCTCGCGGCCGGTGCGGGAGTCGAGGTTGCCGGTGGGCTCATCGGCGAACACGAGTTCTGGCCGGCTGCCCAGTGCCCGCGCGATGGCGACGCGCTGTTGCTGGCCACCGGAGAGCTCCCACGGCCGGTGCCGGAGGCGGTCGCGCAGCCCGAGCGAGTCGAGCAGCTGGTCGATCCAGGCGCGCTCTTCGGCGTTCGGCTTGCGGCCGTCAAGCTCGAAGGGCAGCAGCACGTTTCCTTCGACGTCAAGGGTGGGCACCAGGTTGAACGACTGGAACACGAAGCCGACCCGGCGCCGCCTGATCATCGTCAGTTCGGTGTCGCTCAGGCCGGTGATCTCGGTGTTGCCGATCCAGACGCGCCCGCTCGTAGGTGTGTCGAGGCCGGCCATGATGTGCATGAGCGTGGACTTACCCGAGCCGCTCGGGCCCATGACCGCGGTGAACTGTCCCTTACGGATCCCGATCGAAACGTCGTCCAGGGCGGAGATGGTCGTGGTGCCAGTTCCGTAAGACTTGCCGAGGTGTGCGACGCGAGCGACAAGCCCGAGGTCGTCGGTTGTGATTTCCATGCTTCGACGGTAGTTCTCGCGCACGTTCGGTACATCGACCGCCGGTCGCTGCCAGGTCAGCCTTGAGGATGATCTAGGCGAGCCCGTGTTCGTAAGCGAAAACCACAAGCTGCACGCGGTCGCGCAGCGCCAGTTTTCCGAGCACACGGCTGATGTGGGTCTTAACAGTCGCCTCGCTGAGAAACTCAGCTTTGGCGATCTCGGCGTTGCTCAGGCCGCGTGCAGCGAGCACGAAGATCTCCCGCTCTCGCGCCGTCAAGCTGTCGAAACTGGGCGGCACCGTTGCGGCGGGGCCACCAAAATGCTCGAAAAGCTCCTTAGTTGCAGATGCAGCAATCACCGATGTTCCGGAATGCACCGCGCGGATCGCGGCGAGCAGAAATTCGGGTTCCGCGTCTTTGAGCACGAATCCGCTGGCTCCGCCACGGATAGCGCGCGCGGCGGCCTCGTCAAGGTCGAACGTGGTTAGCACGATGATGCGCGTCTTCCCGCCCGACGCCACGATCGCGCGCGTCGCCTCGATGCCGTCAAGCACGGGCATCCTGATGTCCATGAGAATTACGTCGGGCTTCGTGTCTGCGGCCATAGCGATCGCCGCGCTGCCGTCGCCTGCCTCGCCCACAAACTCGAGGTCATCCTGCGAAGAAACGAGCATGCGGATGCCAGCACGGAACAGAGCCTGGTCGTCGACAAGAGCGACGCGGATGCGACTCATGCCGCAGCGCCCGCCGCGCTCGGTCCGTCGGCGATCGGCGGGGCGGGGATGTGGGCGCGCACGACGAACGTGTCGCCCTCGGTTTCGGCGGTGAGCGTTCCGCTCACGAGCAGGGCGCGCTCGCGCATTCCCGCGATGCCGTGGCCGAGAGCGTGCGCAACGGCAGGCGCACTTGCTGGCGCGGCCCCGGATGCCACGGCGCGCGTATTCGTGATTGTTGCGTCGGCGGCATCCGGCGACCACTCGAGGTCAACAGTCACTTGCTTGCTCACATCGCCGTGCCGCAGGGCGTTGGTGAGCGCCTCCTGCACGATGCGGTAAAGCGCAAGTTGCTGGGCGGCAGGCAGCGCGAGTTGCTCCGCGTGCACCTGCACCTCGATGTCGAGCCCGGATGCCCTGAGCTGGTCGAAGAGCTGGTCAAGATCGGCGAGGGCCGGCTGCGGCCCCGCCTCCTGGCTATGTCGCAGCTGGCCGAGCAACAGCCTGACGTCGCCCAACGCCTCCCTGGCAGTGCCAGAAATAGTGCCCAGGGCATCGTTCTTGGCCGCGATGCCAGACGCATAGCGCGCACCATCTGCCTGCGCGATCACCACAGCGAGCGAGTGAGCCACCACGTCGTGCATGTCACGGGCTATGCGGTTGCGTTCCTGTTCGACGACAACGACGCCCTCGGCCTGCGCCCGCGCCCGGCGACTTTCCCGCGCGTTCGCCCAGATGCGCACGAGCAGGCCGAGCGTCCAGCTGAGGCCGAGCACTGCAAGCGCACCGCCGAAGCCGACGATTACGGCAAGCCACAGGCGCGGTCCTGGGGTGTCGCCGACGAACAGAAAGTTGCCGCCACCCACCCCTCGCCCGTACGACGGAACCAGGATCAGGTATGCACTCGCCACCACCGCGCCGACCACCGCCGAGGCAAGCCCCACCCAGCGCACTGCCCGCTCGCCGTAACGCGCGGTAGTGAACAGCACCGCCAGGATGGCGATGTTCGCGACGTCAGGCGGACGCTGCGCGATCATCTGCGCGATCGCGCCCAGCCAGGCGATACCCAGTGCGAGCGGCGGGCTCACGCGCCGAAGGGCAAGCGCCGTTGCCATCGACAGCACCACGAACCAGATGGGCAGGAACTCGGCCATCGTCCACCGCAACAACAGGCACGCGACAGCGAGCCCGACGTCGACGGCGAGCTGGGAGGGTGTCAGTCGGCGGAACATGTGCTCAACGGTATGCGCAGCGCGGCCCCGCATGCGCGGAACTCAGCCCCGCGGCATCCGGAATCATCCCAGCGATGTAGGCGGAACGTGCATCCGGCCCGTTCCCCCGCGCGGCGTCGCCACGCGCCCCGCCGCCCCACCGCCCGCCGCCCCACCGCCCCACGCCCGCGCCCCACGGCCCGCCGCCCGCCG
>JBDUDZ010000289.1:0-2886 GCA_040002635.1 Rhodoglobus sp. | reverse complement strand
GGTGCGCCTGGAGGGCTCGCCCGCGATCTACACGGATGACGCCTTCATGCAGACCGTCGATCTCATCGTGCAGATCAACACGATGTCGACGATCGAGAAGGAGGAGTTCGCCGGCCTGCAAGCGGCCGTGCTGCGGGGAACAGGCTTCGCGGGGTGGCACGGCGGAATCGCCGACGCGTACCGGAACAACGCGGACTACCTGCACCTGGTCGGCGGCCAGTTCGCCCACCACGCCGGCAAGGATCCGGCCGAACGCATCGGCGAGCAGTCGGACAACTACATCCCGTTCACGGTGCACATCACGGAGCTTGGCAGGCAGCATCCCATTACCGAGGGCATCGAGGATTTTGATCTCGTGACCGAGCAGTACTGGGTGCTGAGCGACGAGTACAACGACGTGCTGGCGACGACGACGCAGGCGGTGCGACCGTGGGACGCCTGGCACCGTCCGGTGACTGCGCCCGCCGTGTGGGTGCGCGAGTGGGGTAACGGGCGCATCTTCGTCTCGGCGCCAGGGCACAAGCTCGACGTCGTCAAGAATCCGAACGTCAAGACCATCATCGAAAGGGGCCTGCTATGGGCAGCGCGTTGAGAATCGGAATGATCGGCGTCGGCAACATCAGCGCTCAATATCTCGAACAGCTGCCCCGCCTGGACGCTCTGCAGTTGGTCGCCGTCGCAGATCTCGATCTCGAGCGGGCGCAGACCGTCGCGACCGCGCACGGCGTTCGCGCGCTCGACGTCGATGAGCTGCTGGCCGACCCGGACATCGACGCCGTGCTGAAGCTCACGATCCCGGCCGCGCACGTCGACATTGCGATGCGCGCTCTCGCCGCAGGCAAGCACGTCTACACAGAGAAGCCGTTCGGGCTGACGACCGCGAGCGCGCTCGATCTCGTGGCGCCGCGCACCGATGGCCTTCGCGTGGGGAGTGCTCCAGACACGGTTCTGGGGACCGGAGTGCAGACGGCACGCCTCGCTCTCGACGACGGGATCATCGGTGACCCGGTTGGCGCCTCGGTGCACTGGTCGTCTGCGGGGCACGAGGCGTGGCATCCGGCGCCGGCGTTCTACTACCAGCCGGGCGGCGGGCCCCTCTTCGACATGGGTCCGTACTACCTGACGAGCCTGGTGACGCTGTTCGGTCCCGTCGTCAGGGTGATGGGAGTCGCGACGCGCTCGGCGCGGGAGCGTCTCGTCGGGCAGGGTCCGGTGGCTGGAACCCCGGTGCCGGTCGCCGTCGACACGCATGTGACGGCCATCCTCGAGCACGCGAACGGCGCAACGTCGACGGTCACGGTCAGCTTCGAGGTCTGGGCGACCACCGCCCCGCTGTTCGAGGTGTTCGGCACGACGGGCACCATCCTGATGCCGGATCCGAACCAGTTCTCGGGCGCGGTCAGCGCGTGGACGACCGAGCAGCCCGAATGGCGTGAACTGCCGGAGTCGGCCGGGTATCGCGGCGCAGGGCGAGGCATCGGCCTCGCCGACATGGCGGATGCGATCGCGCGGGACGTTCCTCACCGCGCGTCTGGCGAGTTGGCGTTCCATGTGCTGGAGATCATGGAGGCGGTTCTGACGGCATCCACCGAGCGTCGAGTGGTCGAGTTGAGCAGCACGGTTGATCGCCCGAGCGTCGTTCCGCTCGGCGATGCTGGTGCGCACCAGTAACGAGTCGACCCGCGGGGCGCCAGTCAACGGCTGGTCTGATTTGGCGTCGACGACAACAAAGTCTGCGTCAGACAGCCTCCAGGCGGATACAGTGGCGGCGTGACCGGCCCAACACTGGGCCTCGTGCGCAACCTTGACGGGCTGCGACGAGGCAACCTCTCGGCGGTGCTCGGACTCGTGCACCGCTCTGGTGGAGTGTCGCGGTCGCAGATTACGCAGCTGACCGGACTGAACCGTTCGACGGTCGCCGATCTCGTCGGGGAGCTCGTCGACTTGCGACTCGCGGTCGAGACCAGCCCCGAGGCGAGCAAGCGAGTCGGCAGGCCCTCGCCGGTTGTCACGCCCGATCCGAGCGCGGTCGCCATCGCGGTCAACCCCGAAGTGGATGCGATCACCGTCGGGATCGTTGGCTTGAGCGCGCAGGTGGTGCATCGCGTTCGGCGCGAGGTCGATCATCCGGTGGGTCCTGAAGAGGCCGCGGAGATCATCGCCGAGGTCTATGACAGTTTCGCGGAGCAGCTGCGCGATCACCACGTGGTCGGGGTCGGCCTCGCGGTGCCGGGCCTGGTGCGCACTGTCGACGACACCGTTCGCTGGGCACCGCACCTCAACTGGACGGATTCCGCCCTGGTCGAGCTCGTCGCGGCGGCGACCGGTCTTCCCGCCCGGGCGGGCAACGACGCCAGTCTCGGTGGATCGGCAGAGCATCTCTTCGGTGTCGGGCAGGGCATCGACGATCTCATTTACCTCAACGGTGGCGCGAGCGGTATCGGCGGTGGCGTCATCTCGGGAGGGGTGGCTCTCGGGGGGCACAACGGATTCGCCGGTGAGTTCGGGCAGAACCGGACGGGATTCACCGACGAGGCAGACCGTCGCTCGGAGTCGGGCGCGCTGGAAGACGAGGTCAGCCGCGCGCGGCTCTTCGCGACGCTGGGAATGAGCGGCGGTGACGAAGCAGCGTTGGAGACGGCGCTGCTCAGCTCGAACTCCCCAGAGGTGCGTCACGAGATCGACCGTCAACGTCGAGTGCTCGCGGTCGCGTTGAGCAACGCCATCAACGTCCTCAATCCGCAACTTGTCGTGTTGGCTGGATTCCTTGCGAGCCTGCACGCGATCGATCCCGACGAACTCGAACGGGATGTCGCGGCACAGACGATTGCCGCTGCCTGGGAGGGGACGCGAATCCGTCCCGCCGCGCTGGGAGAGGATCGCCTC
>JBDUDZ010000288.1:0-2892 GCA_040002635.1 Rhodoglobus sp. | reverse complement strand
CTCCGGAAACTTCGGCCAGGTGATTCGCAAGAACTACCCCGTCACGATCGGCACGAGGGCTGGGCCGGGGCCTCGCGAACGGGCTTCAGTTGTTGGGCCCCTTTGCACACCGCTGGACCTGCTCGCCGATCGCATGGAACTTCCGGTCGCAGACGCCGGCGACCTCGTGGTCGTCTTTCAGTCCGGCGCCTACGGCGCGAGCGCGAGTCCGCAGGACTTCCTCAGCCACCCTCGTTGCGCCGAAGTCCTGGTCTGACGCCGACGACGCGCCGTTCCCAGAGGCGGCGCCATGGATGAGCCCTCGATGATGGCCGCCGGACGGTGGGGTGAACGACCGCTGATCATCGTCCTCACGATCGCTTGTTGCGGCGCCGGTCTCTTCCTTGCCTGGCATCACCCGCTGTGGCCGGTGGCCATGACAGTCCTCTTCACGGTGTGGGTGGCGGTGTCCGCTCGTTGGCCTCGGCTCTGGCTCTTTGCACTGCCCGCAGCTTTGCCGGTGTTGAGCTTTTCTCCGTGGACGGGCTGGCTGATTTTCGACGAACTCGACCTGCTGACCCTTGGCTCAATTGGCGGCGGTCTCGCCCGTATGGCCTTCAGTTCCACCGGCGATCGTCACCTCGCTTCGGACCCGGGTGTAGGCAGACGACGCGACTCAGCCGTGGTGGTGCCGGCGGCCTTGTTCGGGCTGGCCTTGCTTGCGTTATTGCGCGGGGCGGCCGACGCCGGTGCGTCATTCCGCTGGTTCGATGGCTACGCGGACGCCTCGAACAGCCTGCGCCTTTCCAAGAGTCTGATCTACGTATCGGCGCTCTGGCCCCTTCTGCGCATCGAACTGCAACGCTCGACACCGCGCGCGATTCACAAACTGGCGCGGGGCATGCAGGTCGGGCTAGCGGCGGTCGGCCTGGTACTGCTGTGGGAGCGCGCAGCTTATCCGGGACTGCTTGACTTTTCCGCCCGCTACCGAACGACCGCTGCCTTCTGGGAGATGCACGTCGGCGGCGCCGCGCTCGACGTCTATCTCGCGCTGGCAACACCGTTCGCGGCTTGGGCGCTCATCTCGGCACGGTCTCGCCGTGGCTGGACAGCGGCGGCGGTGCTCGCTCTGCTGACCGGCCATGCCTGCCTGACGACGTTTTCGCGAGGAGCCTATGTCGGAGTGCTGGTGCCGCTCGTCCTGCTGGGTGCCGCGTGGTGGATGCGTCGGCTCGATTCGGAGCCGCGAGCCGCGACGCTCGCGGCATGGTCGGTCGCGTTCGCGTCCGGCTCCGGTGCATTGCTGATCGTCGCGTTTGCCGCTCGGGGATTCGGCGGCGCCGCGATCGCGTTGCTGGCCCTTTCGGCGATCATCATCGCGTCGCGATGGAGCGTGCGTTCCATGCCCTGGCGTCGTGCGGCTGCGATGACACTGAGCCTCGCCCTGATCACAGAAGCCGTGGCGGTGATCGGCGGCGGCACGTTCATGCGCTCGCGCCTCGATTCGAGCGAAAGTGACTTCGGGGCTCGACTCTCGCATTGGCGTCACGGTGTCGGCCTACTGGCGAGCCCGGCCGATTGGCTGCTCGGCATCGGCGCAGGGCGGCTGCCCGCCCGTTACGCGAGCCAAGTGCCTCGGGGCGAGTTCTCCGGAGCCATGGTTTTGATCTCTCCTACACCGGACACGCATGCGGTCCGTTTGTCGGGTCCGGCGACGATCAAGACCTTTGCTGGCCTGTTTTCGCTGACGCAGCGAGTCTCGCTGCACCCGGGCGGCCCGTACAAGGTCAGCCTGCAGGTCCGCGCGCGGATGCCGGCCGACCTCGCTCTCGACGTTTGCGAACAGCATCTCCTCTATGCGCGGCATTGCCAGGGGGCACTTGTTTCGATCGTGCCGCACGGAGGCCGCTGGCAGACGATCAGCACGACGCTCGAGGGCCCGGAACTCGACGCCGGGAGCTGGTATGCGCCTCGTCTCGGCGTGTTTTCGGCGTCTGTGCGGAGCACCGGTGTCGGTGTGGAGCTCGCAGCCATACGGGTTAGAACCCCCGACGGTACAGATGTCCTCAACAACGGAGACTTTTCGGCGGGCCTCGCGCACTGGTTTCCGTTGGCCGAGTCGCACTTCCTGCCGTGGCACATCGACAACCTTTATCTCGAACTGCTCATCGAGCACGGCGCCCTGGGGCTGGTGGCATTCATCTCGCTGGTGTGCTTCGCCTTCCGGACCCTATTGAAGGCGTGCAATCGGCATGTCCACATCGCGCCCATTCTCGCCGCCTCGCTTCTGGGCACTCTGCTGGTCGGCTCCGTCAGCAGCGTCCTCGATGTCCCGCGAATCTCGTTCCTGTTCCTGCTGCTCTTGCTCGTCTCGCTGCAGTTTCGAGAGCGGCGCGACAGCGTTGAGAGCTGAGCGCTTAGCTGCAACGCGCAGGCTACCAAAGCCATGGCTCCTGCGGCGGATGCGTCAGCCGATCCACTCCGAACGGCGCGCGGATTCGCACGCCCAACCCAAGCGTGCCCCCGCGATTGGGGGGACAGGACACCTGTTAGTCAAGGCGACCGCTGGCCGGCACTTGATCTCGCGCTGCGGGTCGTACGGTCGCTTTCCGCGGCGTTTCGGCGGTCATTTCGTGCCGCTTTCAAGCGCTTGCGGCATTGCGCGGCAGCGCCTTGTTCGAGAGAATGCGACCGTGTCGAACCACCCCGCTCGATCAGTCATCCCGATGTCTCGAGGGCGTCGGACACGAGTGCTAGTGCCGGTTCGGGGCTCGATGCTGGCCCTCGCCTGCGCGGCGATCCCGGTGATGTCGTTCGGGACGGATGCCTCCCCTGCGGACGCTCGGATCACCGACCTTCGCCAGGAAGCGATCGCGCTCGAGCACGGCGACGGTGTGCCTCGCAACGGCCTGC
>JBDUDZ010000287.1:0-2898 GCA_040002635.1 Rhodoglobus sp. | reverse complement strand
GATCCTTGGCGTAGTTCTTACGAAATTCGTCGAAGAGGGGCCGTTTGATGGCAAGAACGAACCGACTGGTATCGCCGGCCGACACGCCCTGTGCCGCGGATGAACTCGACAGCGCTGCAAGTGCGTCGCGAAGACTCGCCCACGCCTCGCTTTCGAAGCGCGCCGGATCCCCGCTGGCGCGGATTCCTTCTTCAAGGCCTACAAGGAGCTTGTGTGCCTCGGCTGAGAGGCGTTCCTGGGCGCCTCGCACGGTGCCCAAGCCCGATTGCTTCACCCAGGCAGCAACAAACTCCGTCTTGTCGGCTTGCAGCAGCGCATTGACGGCCGCGTTTTGCGAATCCATAGACTTCCGTAACCCGGAGCGCGTCCGGTATTTATGCAGCCCGAAGCTGGAGACCTGATAGTAACCCCCGATCTAGCGTCGACGCGAGCCGCTCCGCCTCACGGCGTGCGAATAGGTTGTTCTGGCCAGGGCGCGCATTCACCGTCGGCATCCGAGCGTGAGCAACGAGCGACACCCACATCACGATGCCCACAGCGCTTTTGCCGATGCTCCAATCGACGCGCGCCGCGTGAGCGACGAGCCGACGAGCGACCACAGGGCCGCCGTAGAGGCATAACTAATTAACAGGTTTCAATCCATATGCGCCGCGCGAGGGGCAGCTTATGTCCGACAAGAGCCGGCGAGCTCTGCGCTGCTTGCTGTCGTTCGAAGATCTGCCTGGGTCAAGCGGCCGCTTACGACCGGCGTGAACTTAGCGAGTCGACCCTTCTGCGACCTTCGCACTTAGATCGTTTGGTCGCCGTGGAGCGGTCACTTCCAACGAGGCCCGACTTTCGCCAACTGATGGGAGAACGATTGGCGGCTGACGACAAGCGATATGGCCGCCCGACGAAGCCAAGCTGGGCTCGGTGCCCAGCAAAACGGCGCGCCCGTCCGCCCGTCGCCGTCTTAGGAACGACGAACGGTGCCCGAGCTCGCGCCGTGTCAGGGCCCTCACCCTCAAGCCGACACGAACGCACCTCCGCCGATCTTGCGGATGGCATTCGTGCGACGGTCACTGGCAACCGGTAGCCGGCTGGCGGAATCCCGGGAAAGGATTCAGTGTTCCCATCAAGGTGTAGCGGCCGATGTTCGGCGAAACAACTTGCGTGGGCTCAGACACGAGGTTGGGCGCCGTCCGGACAAACCATGGGAGCAACGCCTCGTCTTCCGGGTGGTAGTAGCCATCAGCGCTCTGGCTGCCGTCCGGGTTGGGACCTTGCGCATACTTGTTGATGCCGATGGCGAAGCCAATGCCCACGACTGGGTCGCCTGTCTCAAGAATGGCGCTGCAGCCGTACTGCGGTGCCGTCGGCGTCAGCCAGGGCTCCACCGTGTTGTTGACGAACGGGTCATCGGCCCATTCGGCGATTTCGTGGCTGATCGCATGGATGTCCTGCAGCGCCCAGTACACGCCGCCGTTTGCACGCGCATAGATGCCTGGCTGAACATATGACGACCAGGCGAAGGTCTGCACCACCGCATTGCCATTGCTGTTTGCGCTACCCCCACCGTTGCCGACAGCACGCGTTCCGTGGTAGCCGATAACGCAGCAGTTCTGCACGTCCTTGCCCGAATACAGCAGCACGCTGTCGGTCAGGTACAGGGGCAAGTGCGTTGCGTTGGCCTGAGTCGTCAGCTGGTTGATCTGCGACGACCACCAGCCGATGTCAATGTCCGCAAAGATCGCGCCGCGGCCGCTTCTCAACAAGGTTCCCTGTTTTGACGGCACGTTGATTGTCACGGCGGGCAGGACGTTGGCGTGCAGACGCAGGTGGTATGGGCTTCCGGGACTAGCCAGGTTGAACTGCGCGCGCATCGTAGCGTCCTGGAGTTGCAGCAGATTGCCGCTGTCGCCCTGTGACAGCACGCCGCCTGAGCCCTTCGCGAATCCCCCGTTGGTCGCAAACGGCGTCGACCCGTAGTCGTTGTTGCTGAACATGGGCGAATCGAGCGTGGCCTTCAGAACGTCTTGTCCGCTGAAGGTGAGGCCGTCAATGTTTACGATGATCGGTGTGATGTCGACCTCAATAGTCACGTCGCAATCCGTACCTTTGCAGGTGTAGGGGTTGGCACCAACCATGTTGTAGCCGTAGGTCACGCCGTTGTTCGGGTCGATGGACGAGCTCCACCAATGCGGCACGGTGCGGGTCGTGGGCAGGACCGCAGCGCCGCCCACCGTGATGCTGGACGCCTTTAGCTGCCCATCACCGATGAGTTGAGGTTCGATCGTGGCCGTGCCGCTGACCGCATAGGAGCCCGCGTGGAGGGTTGCAAGGACGGTCGCGCAGCAGGCCGCTGCCCAGTTTCGAAGTGACATACGAACTCCTTAAGGACTGGTACGGGGAGCACAAAAACTTATAGCAACCCATGGAATCGTCACAACTTCTGACAAACCCTGCAGCTCCGAAGCTCCGAGATAGAGGGGAAGGGAAAACCCGGCACGCTTGCGGCACTGGCATGCCAACGGGCTGAAGCCTTACATCGTGCGTGGCTTCAAGATCTCGCGCGATCCGTTGTGCATCGAGAAGCTCGAAGACATCGTGGGCCTGTACATGTCCCCGCCCGAGCATGCCTTGGTGCTGTGCTGCGACCGCTGAACCCGGTATACCACCTGTCCATTCCAGTCATCTCGCGGTGGTGAGTTTCCTACTGGACCGAGGGCCGGCCGGTCGTCGTACCGCTTTAACCTGGTTTGTCGTCGATGTCTGGCGACAGTCATCACAACGATTACTCAGCCGCTCGATGACCCGTGCAGTCGGCGCATCAACCAAGCCCAGCCGACCGAGCGGCAAGGAGTAGAGGGTCGCGGCGGGTCGATGTCGGCTGCGGCCGATCTAGAGCTTCAGGTCCGT
>JBDUDZ010000286.1:0-2912 GCA_040002635.1 Rhodoglobus sp. | reverse complement strand
TTCGCCGTCACGAAGAGCGCGAAGTTGAGCCCGTTCAGCAGCACCAGGATCAGCAGGAAGCCGAACAGCGTTCCGGCGACCTGGGTCCACGTCAGGTCGATGTTCACGTAACGCGACTGGCTGAGCAGCAAGAGCAGGGCGCCTGTCGGGGCCACATAATTGCGCAGCAACAGCACGATGCGCACCGCCCTGCTGCCGCGGCGCTCGAGCGACGACTGCAGCTCGGTGAGCACAAGCAGCACGACCGGCAGGCCGACGACGACACCTACCGCGGGCCAGAACCACGGCTGGAGCCAGATTTCCTTCATAGCGGCGGTGCGGCGGCGGGCTCATCCGCCGCGGTCGCGTCATCCGGGTCGATCCGCCACACCCGCTGCTCGCCGCTCGCCGTGGTGACGAGACCCCAGTCGCGCACACGCACCGTATCGGGCATCCTGTCGATCACCGCCTGGGTGAGGAAAATGCCCGCCTCAGAGTTGGTGCCCTGGATCTGGAATGCGAGACTCACCGCGTCGCCCCACAGGTCGTAGGCGATGTGGGTCTGGCCGACGAGCCCGCTCGTGACAGTGCCGGTGTCGAGGCCAGCGCGAAGGTTCAGTTCAGCACCGTGCTTGCCGCCGAAACGCTCAAGAATGCGCTGGAGTTCGATCGAGAAATCGACCATGCGCCGGGCGTTGTCTACGCGTGGGATGGTGAGCCCACAGCTCGCGAGGTAGCCGGAGCGTGTGGTTCGCACGCGCTCGATGCCATAGTGGTCGGCGGCCTCGTCGAAGCTGTGCAGGATTTCGTTGAGCTTCTCAAGCGAATCCTCAGACGCCAGCCCGCGGCTGAATGCCTCGAAACCTACGATGTCACCGAACATGACGGTGACCTCCTGGTGGTCGTAGGCGATTGTCTGCGCGCCCTGCTTGTACTGCGCGATCAGCGGCTCGGGCATGAGGGTCAGCAACAGCCGCCCGTTTTCGGCTTGCTGCGCCTCGAGCAGACTCGCCTTCACCTGCAGGCTTCGGCTCATGTCGTTGAACGCAGCACCGACGTCGGCGAGTTCGTCGCTTGATCCCGCGTCGACCTGCACACCCTGCTCCCCCGCAGCGATACGGCGGGCCGCATCGCGCAGGCGTCGCAGCGGCCGCACGATCGCGCCGGCGATCAGCAGGGAGAACAGCGAAACAACCAGCACGATGACCGCCGAAGAGAGCACAAGGTTGCGGGTGAAAACGTCGACAGGGGCGAAGGCTTCGTTGCTGTCGATCTCGGCGATGATCACCCAGTCGAGACCATCGATCGCGAGCGGCGCGAAGGCGGTGATCGTCTCACCGCCCAAGTAGCCGTCCGGGATGATGGCTGTGCCGGTCTTGCCCTCCTTGGCCGCCGTGACAGCGTTGGTGTTGACCGGCTGCAGCAGGAGGGTGTCTTTGTCGGCAACAGCCTCCTTCGCTACCTCGGGAGGCGTGCCTGCGGCGATCGCCTCCGCCTCGTACCGCCCAGGATGCTCGATGAGGTCGCGCGAGGGCGACCGCATCAGGTTGTCTTGGGCGCCGACGAGGTAGGTCTCTCCCGTCTTGCCGAGCCCGGTGCCAACCCAGTCGCTGTTGCCGGTCATTACTGAATTGATGCGATCGATGGGCAGCTCTACTGCCATCGCCCCGATCACCGTGCCGTTGACCGCGACTGGCACAACCGCCCACCCCGCAGGCGTGCCGAGCGACGGCGGGTAGGGCGCGAAGTCGGTGAGTTGCACCGAGTCGGTGACGTTGCTGGTGAGGGCCGCGGCGTAGGCCGCAGCGAGATTTGTGCGCTTCAGCGGCCCGGCATCCAGGTTGCTGCCCAGATCGACACCCTTGTACGCGGAATAGACGATGTTGCCGCCGGTGTCGATAAGCAGCACATCCTGATACTTGAAAAGTCGCACCATCTGGCGGAAGTAGTCGTTGTAGTGGGCGTTCGCCGCAGACCAGGCGCTCCCGTCGCCGGCGTCGTCATTGGCGATCGCTTTGTCGACGTCAGTGGAGGGCACGGTGTAGTGCAGCTTGAGGTAACTCTCGGCGGTGCCGGTGGGGATGAATGTCGAGGCATCCACCGCAGTGCCATCGGCGGCGGCGAGCTTGGGGGCGAAGGTGTCTCGGTAGTAGCTCTCGATCGTGCCGCGGTCGGCAGCGCTGAGATCGGCGGAGGCGAGGTCGGCGAACCCTGCCGAGTAGGCCTGCAGTGCCCCCTGCACACTCTCGCCGTGTGAGTTGAGCACGAGGGTGTTTTCGATCGAGTCGAACAAACTCTTCATCTCGACCGAGCGAGAATCACGCACTTCGACAAGCCGGTCGTATGCGGCATTTTGCAACGAGTCGCGGCCGTTCACGTAGCCGATCAGACCCACGACGACACTCGACGCGATGCTCACCAGCAGCAGCATGATCAGCAGGATCGAGCGGATGCTGAGGCCGGCCCTAGTGCGAGCTGCGGGCAGCACGGCACCATCGTCTGGGGGCGGGGTCGGGCCGACGGTAGACACGGGGCTCCTGGTTGTGACTGACGCAGTGCGGATGCGCGGCTGTAGCGCAATTGATTCACTTTAGTGACTGCTGTGCCAGTGGCGACAGCCCGACGCGGAGGAGCCCTATCCGACCGCCGCGCCGACGTGGATGGCGACGACTCCTGGGAGGCGTCTCGCGAGTCGCCCGCCGCACATCTAGCTCACGCAGGGCTCCGCGCGACGCCCGTCCGCGTCAATCCAGTACTTGTCTGACAACGCCCATCCCTCGAAAGTGGAATTGATGAAGTCGCCCTCGTCCGTCGAGCTCTGCCCAATCGTCACAAGGAGCACCGTATTGCTCAGGTCCACTTGCTCTGGCCCCTGGTAGGAGCTCCAGCCCGGCCAAGGCTCGCCATACGGGAGCGGCGTACCGACCCCTACA
>JBDUDZ010000285.1:0-2921 GCA_040002635.1 Rhodoglobus sp. | reverse complement strand
AGGCGAGCCTCGTCAAGACGCTCGAAGAGCTGGGCATCGGGCGGCCGTCGACCTATGCCTCGATCATCTCAACGATCATCGACCGTGGCTATGTCACCCCCCGCGGCCAGGCCCTCGTGCCGAACTGGATCGCGTTCTCGGTGGTGCGCCTGCTCGAGCAGTATTTCAACGACCTCGTGCAGTACGACTTCACGGCGAGCATGGAAGACGACCTCGACCGCATTGCAGATGGCAAGGAGAACCGCGTCGAATGGCTGACCGGCTTCTACTTTGGCAGCACGAAGCACCGCGGCCTGCGTACTGTCATCGACAATCTTGGCGAGATCGACGCGCGAGAGATCAATTCCATAAAGATCGCGGATGACGTCACCCTCCGCATCGGCAAATACGGTCCGTACCTCGAGGCTCCCGGCGTCGACGCCGAGACACCACGTCGCGTCAACATCCCGCAAGACCTCGCACCAGACGAACTCACCCCGGCGAAGGCCCGCGAACTCATCGATGCGCCGGTAGTCGGCGATCGCGTCATCGGCGTCAACCCGGAGACAGGCAAAGAGGTAGTCGCCAAAGACGGCCGCTTCGGCCCGTACATCACTGAGCTCGAGCCTGAGCTGCCGCCGGTCGAGCCCGAGTACGTCCTCGACAAGAAAACCGGGGAGCTCAAGGAAAAGAAGGTGAAGAAGGCCGCGGTCGTGCGTGCCCGCACCGCCTCGATCTTCAAGAGCATGGACATCGCGACAGTGGATCTGGAGACAGCGCTCGCGCTGCTCGACCTGCCGCGCGTCGTCGGAACCGATCCGGAGCTTGACCTGGCGATCACCGCGCAGAACGGCCGCTTCGGGCCGTACCTCAAGCGCGGCACCGACACGCGATCCCTCACCACCGAAGAGCAGATCTTCGACATCGATCTCGCCGGCGCCCTCGAGCTGTATTCGCAGCCGAAGTACGGCGGGCGTGCGGCATCCAGCGCTCTCGTGGAGTTCGAGGCCGACCCCGTGAGCGGCAAGCCGATCAGGATCAAGGACGGCCGCTTCGGCGTCTACGTCACCGATGGCACGACGAACGCGACGATCCCGCGCGGCGAGGCGATCGAGGAGATCGACTTCGAGCGCGCGGTGCAAATGCTCGCTGACAAGCGTGCCAAGGGGCCGGCGAAGCCGAAGGCCGCAGCACGGAAAGCGCCAGTGAAGAAAGCGCCAGCAAAGAAGGCGGCACCGAAGAAGCCTGCGGCGAAGAAGGCATGACCGGGCTGTTCATAACCCTCGAGGGCGGGGACGGATCGGGAAAGTCGACCCAGCTCGCCCTGCTCGTCCAGTGGCTGGAAGACTCTGGCCGCGTGGTCACCGTGACGCGCGAGCCCGGTGGCACAGATCTGGGCATCGAGTTGCGCAACATCGTGCTTCACCGTCGCGGTGAGATCGTGCCATGGGCGGAAGCTCTCATCTACGCCGCCGACCGCGCGCAGCACATCGCTATGGTTGTGCGCCCGGCTCTCGAACGCGGGGAAATCGTGATCCAGGACCGCTACTTCGACTCGTCGGTGGCGTACCAGGGCGTCGGACGCCAGCTTGGTGCAGACCAGGTTCGAGATGTTTCTCTAGCTGCGGCCGGCGGACTTCTGCCAGACCTCACGGTGTTGCTTGACCTCGACGCGACCACGGCGAAACAGCGGATGGGTGAGCGCACCAAATTTGACCGGCTCGAGGCAGAGAAAAGCGACTTCCATGCCACAGTGCGGGCGGCGTACCTTGCGCTCGCCGCTGAGGAACCACAGCGTTTCCTGGTGGTTGACGCGAGCGAGCCGGTTGACCTGATCGCCGAGATTGTCCAGCAGCGAGTGCAGCCAATGCTGTACGAATCCTGACCGACGGCGCGACAGCCCCCTGACTTACACTGTGCCAATGACTGCATCGGCCAATTCCTACACGGGCCAATGACTGTGTGGGATAACCTCACCGGCCAGTCCGAGGCGATAGCAATCTTCGAGGCTGCCGTAGCGGCATCCAGTGTCGGCGGCAGTGATGACTCAGCGATGACGCATTCCTGGCTGATCACCGGGCCACCCGGTTCGGGCCGCTCGAATCTCGCCTATGCGTTTGCTGCTGCGCTGTTGAGCCCTGACGAGGATCCGGCCGTCGTGCGCCAAGTCGCGGCACGCACCCATCCCGACCTCGGGGTGCTTGCCACCGAAAAGGTAATCATCACGATGGAGGAGGTCAAGGCAGCAGTCGCCACCTCGCAGTACTCGCCGTCGGTCGGGCGCTACCGGGTGATGGTCATCGAAGATGCCGACCGCATGGTCGAACGCACCTCCAATGTGTTGCTGAAGGCACTTGAAGAACCACCGCCCCGCACAGTCTGGATCTTGTGTGCGCCGAGCGAAGCCGATCTCATCCCCACCATCCGATCGCGCGTGCGCACGGTGCGACTGCGGGTGCCAGGAATCGCCGAGGTGGCAGAGCTGCTCGAGCGGCGGGACGGGGTGGATGCGGCGACGGCGACGCAAGCCGCGCGCGAAGCCCAATCGCACATCGGCATGGCACACCGCCTCGCGACTAATGCCGAGGCACGACAGCGGCGCGCGCAGACGCTCTCGATCGCGCTCGACATCCATTCGGTCTCGGATGCCGTAGTGGGGGCCGCCGCCCTTATTGAGCTTGCGAAGGCCGATGCCGAGGCCATTACCGACGAGCGCGACGCCGAGGAACGCGATGCCGCCCTTCGTTCGCTCGGGATCGAGCCCGGCGGTTCTATCCCGCCCGCCCTGCGGGCCCAACTCAAGGCAATCGACGAGGACCAGAAGCGCCGTGCTACCCGCAGCCTGCGCGACGGGATCGACAGGATCATGGTCGATCTGCTGTCGCTCTACCGGGACATCCTGCTGATTCAGCTCAGCGTCGCGAGCGAACCCATCAACCTCG
>JBDUDZ010000284.1:0-2934 GCA_040002635.1 Rhodoglobus sp. | reverse complement strand
AGCGACCTTGCGCGGTCATCCGATTCGAAGGTGGTTGGCGTTGGCCAGACCATCGCCGGTGGACGCAATGACTGGGGCCACTGGGCAAACACGTTGGCCGATGCCCTCCCCGGCGGGGCTGCCAAGAGCTTGGTAAAGGGTGTGCAGACGGGGGTTCTTGAGAATATTCGGGATGGGCTTGGCGGCAAACAGCAGGCGGCGGTGGAGTACGGGTTGGGCGCAGTTGTCGGAGGCGTCACCCGATTCCTATTCGGCCGCGAAGTGGTCACTGCGGCGAAGTCGGCGTTCGCTGAGGCACCCGAATCGTTCCCCGAACATCTGGCAATACAGGCGAAGGTAAAGCGCGAACGGGATGATGACGAGCCGAACCGCGCGCTCGAAGCCCTCACGGGCGCGGGAAAGATGATTGGCGGGGGAGTGACAGTGGGAGCCTCTGCAGTAGGGACCGGTGTCGTGACTGCCGCCGGAGTTGTCAGCCGTCCGTTCCGCAGCGTCGACCTCGACGGTGACGGCGTCGCGGATGAAGCTCAGGCGCTTACCGTCGCAAAGGGCGTTGGCGGGGCAATCGCTGGAGCGGCAGGGGCAGCCGGTGGGTTCGTTGCCGCGAGGTTCAAGCCGAAGGGGTTTCGCGGGCGCGGTGAAAGCTAACCCGGCGCCAAATCAACCGCACGCCCAGCGACGCGAACTCTGACCTCTCCGCGACATCTTCAACCTGCTCCAGTCCATTTCGATAGAGATGAACATCGGGTCCCCGCAGATCACTTCGCCGCCCCCAATGGCTTCGTGCCGCCGCCGGGGTCGGCCAGGGGTGCTCGGGGTGCACCTCGTCAGTCAGCGTCACGGTCTCCCCGTTCGCGGCAACGAAGCCCTCCTCGTAGCGAGCAAACCATTCGCCCATTCGGCCCTCCGCGATGATGATCGCAAGTTGGGATCATTCAACGCAGCTGGGAGACCAAGTGGGGGATACGTGCTGGTGGTCTTCAACTGTGGGCGACACGTGAAGATCCGTCAGCCTTAGTGGGCCAAGCGGTCGGCCACACCGATACCTTTAGAAAACCCGAACTCGTCCCGAGAGGTATTGCATGGCCGCAAGCATCCACGACATCCTGCGAGAGCTGCGTTCCGTCGCTTACGACGAGCGCGACAAGGGTGATCGCTTCGAACGGCTCATGCAGGCGTACCTCACGACCGAGCCCCAGTACGCCGAGCTTTTCAGCGATGTGTGGATGTGGACCGACTACCCGCAGCGCGGCACCCGCAAAGACACCGGCATCGACCTCGTTGCCAAGGCTCGCGACACCGGCGAGCTGACCGCGATTCAGTGCAAGTTCTTTGACCCGTCGACGACAGTGACGAAGCCGATGCTCGACTCGTTCCTGGCAGCGTCGAGCAAGAACCTCGACGGTAAGCCCGAGTTCGCCGGGCGCATGGTGATCTCGACCAGCGACAACTGGGGCAGCAACGCTGAGGACGCGGTCGAGAATCAGAACCCTCCCGTGCAGCGGCTGCGGGTGCAGGATCTCGATGACTCGTCGATCGACTGGGGACAGTTCTCGCTGAACGCGCCTGGCGAGCTGACGAGGAAAGCCGCGAAGCAGCCGTTCCCGCATCAGGTGACCGCGATCGGCAATGTCGTTACCGGCTTCAAGAATGCCGATCGCGGCAAGCTGATCATGGCCTGCGGCACAGGCAAGACCTTCACCAGCCTGAAGCTTGTCGAACAGATGGTGCCGCGAGGCGGGACTGTTTTGTTCCTGGTCCCGTCGATCTCGCTCCTCAGCCAGACGCTGAAGGAGTGGACTATCGAGTCGTCGCTCCCGCTGCGATCCTTCGCGGTGTGCTCCGACGTGAGTGTGGGTAAGCGCAAGTCAGACGAAGACATCCCGGTTACCGATCTCGCCTATCCGGCCACGACGAACACCACCAAGCTGGTGCAGAAGTTCGCCGACATCCCGGCCGATGCAGATGGCATCACCGTGGTGTTCTCCACCTACCAGTCCATCGACATCGTTGCCCAGGCCCAGGGCAAAGGCGTTCCCGAGTTCGATCTCATCATCTGCGACGAGGCCCACCGCACGACCGGCGTGACTCTCGCTGGTGAGTCAGAATCCGCTTTCGTGAAGGTGCACAACCAGGGCTACCTCAAGGGCAAGAAGCGGCTCTACATGACCGCGACGCCGCGCATCTACGCCGATGCGAGTCGGTCGAAGGCCGAAGAGGTTGGTGCCGTTCTCACCGATATGAACAACGTCGAGTTCTACGGCGAAGAGTTCCATCGCCTCGGGTTCGGCGAGGCCGTGTCCATGGGCCGGCTTACTGACTACAAGGTGCTCGTGCTTGCCGTCGACGAGAGTTACATCTCGAAGCGATTCCAGCGGTTGCTGGCCGATGAGAACAACGAGTTGACCCTGGATGACGCCGCCAAGATTGTCGGATGTTGGAACGGCCTCTCGAAACGTTCTCTGACCCCCGAGGAGTTCGCTCTCGACCCCGAGCCGATGAAGCGCGCCGTCGCGTTCGCGAAGAACATCGCCGAGTCGAAGAAGATCGCGAAGCTTTTCGAGACCGTTGTGAAAGCCGAGATCGAGGGGCTTGACGAGGACTCGGAATCGCTCCTCGACGTCGAGGTTCACCACGTCGACGGCACCTACAACGTGCTCGCCCGAAACGTAGAACTCGACTGGCTGAAGCAAGACCCGGGCGCCGGTAACGCGCGCATCCTGAGCAATGCCAAGGTGCTCTCCGAAGGAGTCGACGTCCCGGCCCTCGACGCGGTGATGTTCCTTAACCCTCGCGACTCAGTGGTCGACGTGGTGCAGTCGGTGGGCCGCGTGATGCGCAAGCTGGAGGGCAAGAAGTACGGCTACGTCATCCTGCCGATCGGCGTTCCGTCAGATATGGACCCGGGCACCGCCCTGAACGACAACAAGAAGT
>JBDUDZ010000283.1:0-2934 GCA_040002635.1 Rhodoglobus sp. | reverse complement strand
CGCGAATCATCTCGATCATTTCGCGATCGAGTTCGACGTCGCCGCCCTCAATGTCGACCAGCACCTGTTTGCCAAGTTCGCTCGACAGGTCGCGGACCATGCGCGGCAAAGCCACGAACAGATTTTCGATCCGCTGCATACGGGTGCGGGTGATGGCGTCGCGCATTTCGGCGATGATGCCGCTCAGGCGTTCGAACGCGCCGTCTACCGCGACATCGCCTGACGCCTCGCGCAGCCGGCGGGCGAGCTCGTTGCGCGCCAGCACCATGTCGCTGACGCCCGACATGACCCGGTCGAGCAGCTCGACAGACAGCCGGATGGTGCGCGGGGTGGCGTTGCTGAGGCCCTTCGCGGCGCCCTCGCCCAGCGGCGCGGCCACGGGCTGAGCCACCGGTTCTGCACCGGCTGCCAGCGCCTCGATCAGCGGGCTGTCGTCACTGGCCGGGAATTCCTCGCCGGCGTCGATCGCGGCGACCATTTCGCCGATGCGATCGATCACCGCCAGCACGGCACTGACCAGCGCCGGGTCGGGCGAGCGACGACCGGCGCGGCAATCGGCCAGCGCATCTTCGGCGGCGTGGCTGAGCGCTTCCAAACGCGGGAAGTCGAAGAAGCCGCAATTGCCCTTCACGGTGTGGACAAAGCGGAAGATGCTATCAAGCCGGGCGCGGTCGTCGGGGCTGGCTTCCCAGGCGACGATTTCGCCGCCCAGCGATTCGAGCATTTCCCGGCACTCGGCCACGAAATCGGCAATCAGATCGTCCATTGGCGGCTGCGGTCCCCTGTTCAGGCGCCTTATGCAAGGTGGTCGGCGAGGGCGGCAACCTCGGTCTCAGCCAGCTCGGCCGGATCGAGGCAGCCCTGCACGGCGTGCGGGTGAACACCGATGCCATCGACAACTCCGCCGGCGTCGACACCTCCGACCACGAGGTCAACATCAAGATCCTGCTCGCCGCCATGGTCAAGGGTGGTGACATGACGCTCAAGCAGCGCAACACGCTGCTCGCGTCGATGACCGACGACGTGGCCCATCAGGTGCTGCGGGACAACTACGAGCAGAACGTGCTGCTCGGCAATGCCAGGGCCCAGGAACACCCCATGCTCCCGGTGCACCAGCGGCTGATCCGCTGGCTGGAGGAGCGCGGGGACCTCGACCGCGCACTGGAGTTCCTGCCGACCGACACCGAGATCGACCGTCGCTTCGCTGACGGCCTGGGTCTGAAGTCGCCGGAGTTCTCGGTGCTCGTGGCCTACGCCAAGCTGGCACTCAAGGAGGACCTCCTGCCGTCGGTGCTGCCCGACGACCCCTGGTTCCAGGCGACCCTCACCGACTACTTCCCCGCGGCGCTGCGTGAGCAGTTCGCCGGCGAGCTCGCCGAGCACCCGCTGCGCCGCGAGATCATCACCAACTCGGTGGTCAACTCGATGGTCAACCGCGGCGGCATCACCTTTGCCTTCCGGGCCATGGAGGAGACCGGTGCGACCCCGGAGCAGATCGCCCGGGCGTTCGTGGTCTGCCGTGAGATCTTCGACCTGCCGAGCTTCGTCCGCGAGGTCGAAGGGCTGGACAACGTCGTGTCGACGGACGTGCAGAGTCAGCTCTACCTCGAGTTCCGCCGACTGATCGACCGCTCGATGCGGTGGTTCCTCACCTCGCGTCCCTCTCGGCTCGACGTTGCCAACGAGGTGTCCAGGTTCGGTGCGGTGGTCGGTCAGTTCGCCCCCCAGATCCAAGACTTGCTCAGGGGCGCCGAGCTGAAGCGCCTGCAGCGCAATGCTGCTGGCCTCGAGAAGGTCGGCGTGCCTGAAGCACTCGCGAAGCAGTCCGCCAGCCTGCTCGACCAGTTCTCGCTGCTCGACATCGTCGACATCGCGACCGACACGGGGGAGGCGCCGACCGATGTGGCTCCGCTCTACTTCGTGCTGTCCGAGAAGTTCGGCATCGACGCGATGCTCACCCGGGTCACCAACCTGCCGCGTGACGACCGGTGGGATGCGTTGGCCCGCGGTGCGCTGCGCGACGACCTCTATGCCGTGCTGGAGAGTCTGGTTCGCTCGGTGATCGACGCGTCGACGTCGGGCGCCACCCCCGTTTCCCGCTACGACGAGTGGGCCAAGGCCAACTCCGAGAGCCTGACCCGCGCCCGGACGGCACTGTCCGGCATCGAGCTCCTCGACAAGCCCAACATCGCGGCACTCTCGGTTGCCCTGCGCACGTTGCGCTCGGTGATCCGCTCAGGTGCCGCCAGCACCTAGCGCGGTCGCGGGTCCTTGGCGGGGTAGGTCCTCGGCCCGTTACGGTGAGTCTGATGACGGCTGACACGACGCGCGGCCAGGTCCTGCTGGTGACTCGCTACCCGGTGAAGTCCATGGGCGGCGAGGCCCTGTCGACCGCGCAGGTCGGGCCCAGCGGACTGGTGGCTGACCGGGAGTACGCGGTCTACGGGGCGGACGGCAAGCTCGCCAGCGGCAAGCACTCGCGGCGGTTCCGCCGGATGGACCCGGTGTTCGACCTCGTGGCCGCCAAACGCGGGACGGACACCGTGGTGATGTTGGCCGATGGGACCGAAGTCGTCGTCGGACAGCAGGGCTCGGATGCGATCCTGTCGGGGCACTTCGGCGAGCCGGTCATGCTCCGACGCGAATCCGACACCATGCACCAGGACGCCGCGCAGCTCTCGATCGTCGGCAGCGCCACCCTCGAGGAGCTCGGGCGGCACGAGGGTGATGGGCGACCACTCGACCCGCGGCACCTGCGGGCCAATGTCGTGGTCCAGACCGAGCTGCCGTATGCCGAGGATGACTGGGTCGGCCATGACCTCACCATCGGAGGGGCGCGGGTGCACGTGGACCTCCCGATCGAGCGCTGCCGAATGGTCGGGGTGGCGCAGGTCGGTCTGCCGTCCCGTCCGGGAATGCTGCGCGCAGTCAGCG
>JBDUDZ010000282.1:0-2941 GCA_040002635.1 Rhodoglobus sp. | reverse complement strand
TGTGTTCCAGGTATGTTCGGCGAGGATACGCGGCAGCGGCTGTTCGATGACGTAGTGGTCACGGGTCGGAGCGGGTCCGAGCGTGGCAAGGAGCAGCGCGAGAGCTCCCGCGACCGCGACTGCGCCAACACGCGCTCGGCCGATTGGCACGCGATCGACAAGAAGGCGGAGAAGCAGCGAAAGGGCGATGGCGCCGAAGATGACTGTCATCATCCACATGAATTTGGTCGGGTAATAGCCAAGCCAGGGGTCGGATGGCGCGAACGTGGCATAGAGCAGAAAGGCATATCCCGCGATCGCGGCAACGCCGATCGTGAGAAGCCCTTCGAGTGCGCCCACCTCCCGCCGACGAAGCAGCACGGCGCAGGCGACCGCGACTGCGAGCACGACAAGCAGGATCCAGCCGGTGAACGGGAAGCCATGGCCGGCGGTGGTAAGAGCCTCGCCACCTCCCTGCAGGGAGGGCAGCGCTACGAGAAGAAGGTAGGCGAGGGAAAGAGCCGCGGCCGCGGCAACGATGATCGCGGTGCGCGTCTTTGCTACCCGCATTCGCGACCAATTTCTGATTCCCAGGACAAAGATCAACGATGCCGGGATGACGATAAGCGGCGACCAGACGGTCAACAGTAGGAAACCGAAGCCGAACAACAGCACGGTCGTGAGCAGCGGCGCTCGGCGCGACTGCAGGAAGATCAGCCAGGTTGCGAGCGCCAAGGGCAAGGCGACATGCACGTTGAGGTAGCCCGAGTCGATCGGCAGGCCGGTGACGAAGAAGGTGAGAACGAGCAACGAGCCGGCGCCCGCGCCGATTCCAACAATGAGTGGTCGCTTGCCCTCGAGCAGGGATGAGACCACCAGCCCCAGCAGCAACCCGGTCGCTGCTATCGCGACAGACCAGAATGTACCGAGGGCGACGACATCGTGTTCGAGCATGCCGCTGGCGGACATCTGCGCGCGGCCGGGCCAGGCCGCGATCGCCAAAAGCACGTCGGCCAGGGGAACCGCGTCGCCCCCGGCGACAATGCCATGTTCGGCGAAGAATGATCGCGCGAACTGGATGTTATTCGACCCGTCACCGTTCATGGCCCAGCTCAGCACGGCCGCGCCCGGCACTAGCCGCGTGATCGCGATCGTCAACAGCCAGACGAGACCTCCCGCGGATGCGGGCAACCAGCGGGCGAGCGTGGTCGGCGATGGAGCTCGACGAGCGCTTCGATCCCGCAACAGGAGCACGAGCCCAACCACTC
This sequence comes from Rhodoglobus sp., assembly GCA_040002635.1. Taxonomy (GTDB): domain Bacteria; phylum Actinomycetota; class Actinomycetes; order Actinomycetales; family Microbacteriaceae; genus Rhodoglobus. Next base: position 1,694 of record JBDUDZ010000282.1, on the reverse strand, counting down.
CGCCGAGTGCAGCGCCAGCAAGCGAAATAAGAACCGGATCGCCATCGACCAGCGGCGAAACGAAGAATGCGAGCAGCAGAATCGTCAGCGTTGACGCGAGCACCGTGAGCGCGCCGAGAACGGCTCCAAAGCGACGACTGGTGATCAACAACCACGGCAGCGCAAAAACCCCGAGGCCGATGAATGGCAGGAGCGGGAGAATCATCGACCGGCGCCGGTGACCACTGCGGGTCGCTCGGCGAGCGAGCGGATCGTGGCCATGGCGATGAGCTTACCCAGTTGGAATTCCCAACGAGCGTTAGTCATCCTGCCGAATCGGCGATGAGTCGCTTGCCCAGCGCGAGCACGGGATCCACCTCGTAGCCGAGCGCGCGATAGAAGCCGAGAGCCACGTCGTTGCCGGAGCGCACGAGGAGGCTGAGCTTGGGGCATCCTGCCGCTGTCAGCAACTCCTCGCCGCGGGCCATTAGCTCGCGCCCCAGCCCGCGGCCGCGCATTGCGGGCGACACGGCGAGGTAGTTGACCCAACCGCGGTGGCCGTCGTAACCGAACATCGCAGTGGCCACGAGCTGGCCGTCGACCTCGCCGACGAGAAACAGGTCGGGCTGCACGGTGCGCTTGCGCGCGATGTCTTTACGAGGGTCGTTCCACGGGCGGGTCAGTTCGCAGTTCTCCCAGAGCTGCACAACTGCATCGGTATCGGCTTCCACGAAGGCACGCATATCCATGCCCCATGTTTGCAGACCCACGCTGCGCTGCCGTGTGTGACTCGTTTTTCAGGATAGGAAAGCCCCCGTGTGGAATAACCACACGGGGGCTGCGTGAACCTGAAAAGCGATCGAACTACAGCGCGGCGAGCTCGTCGATCACTGCATCACCGGGAGCCGCGTAGACCGAGGTCGCCTCGATCTCGGCGCGGCCGAGCAGCTCGTCCATCTTGCGACGGCGGTTGCGGTTGATGAGCGTGACGACGGTGCCGACCTTTCCGGCGCGGCCGGTGCGACCGCTGCGGTGCAGGTACGTCTTGTACTCTTCGGGCGCGTCAGCCTGGATCACGAGTGAGATGTCATCGACGTGGATGCCGCGAGCCGCGACATCCGTAGCGACAAGCACGTTCACGCGACCGCTGGTGAGCAACTGCAGGTTGCGCGTGCGACGGGACTGGTTGAGGTCGCCGTGCAGGCTCGTGGCCGGGATGCCGGCGTCTTCGAGGTAGTCGCTCATCTCTTCGGCGAACGCACGCGTGCGGGTGAAGATGAGCGTCTTGCCATCGCCTGCTGAGAGCTGCTCGATGATCGCACGCTTGTCGCGCTGCTCGATCAGCAGCACGCGGTGGTCGATCGTGGACGACGCCTGGTCCTCACCGGCGACCTCGTGCACGGCCGGCTCGACGAGGAACTGCTTGACGAGGGTGGCAACACCCTTGTCGAGAGTCGCGGAGAACAGCAGCTTCTGGCCGCCCTCCTTCGTCTCGTGCAGGATGCGCTGCACCGGCTCGAGGAAGCCCAGGTCGCACATGTGGTCGGCCTCATCCAGCACCGTCACGATGACGTTTGACAGGTCGAGACGACCCTGCTCGATGAGGTCTTCAACGCGACCGGGGGTCGCGATAACAATGTCGACGCCGCGCTGCAGCGCAGAAACCTGCTTGAACTGGGGCACGCCACCGACGATCGTGGTGGTGAACAGGCCGA
>JBDUDZ010000281.1:0-2953 GCA_040002635.1 Rhodoglobus sp. | reverse complement strand
CCCACCCCGGCGGGCCACGCGTGCTCGACGCCTTCGCGCACTCGCTCGACGTTCCTGCCGTCGCGTTCGAGAAGTCGTGGGCATCGCTGGACAGGGTCGGCAACCTCTCCTCCTCTGCGGTGCTGCACGTACTCGCGGACACCATCGACGCGGGCCAGCAGAAACCGGGCGATGCCGGCCTGTTGTTTGCTCTCGGCCCAGGGGTGAGCGCCGAGTTCGTGTTGCTGGAGTGGCAGTGAGCGTCGCGCTGTATGTGATCTTCGTCCTGCTGACCGGGGTCGAGCGCCTCTACGAGTTGCGGGTGTCGAAGCGCAACGCCGCCGCGGCCTTCGCGCGTGGCGGTAAGGAGTACGGTCAGCGGCACTTCCCGTTCATGGTCGTACTGCACACCGGCCTGCTGCTCTCCTGCATCGCTGAGGTGGTCTTCGCGGGGCGGCCGTTCATTCCGGCGCTCGGCTGGCCGATGCTCGCGATTGCGCTGCTGTGCCAGGTGGGGCGGTACTGGATCATCAGCTCCTTGGGTGAGCAGTGGAACACTCGCGTGATAGTCGTGCCGGGCGCGGGCCGGGTCGTGAACCGCGGGCCCTATCGGTGGCGCTGGCTGCCGCATCCCAACTACCTGCTGGTTGCGGTCGAGGGCATCGCGCTGCCGCTCGTGCACACGGCGTGGGTGACCGCCATCGCGTTCACCGTGCTCAACGCTGTGCTGCTGCTCGGCTTCCGTATCCCGACCGAGGATCGCGCCCTGCGGGAATTGGCGTGATCGTCGGCGCCGCGCTGCGGAGGCGCGCATGAGTGCAAAGGATGTCGACGTGCTCGTCGTGGGCGGCGGGCCGGTCGGTCTGGCTGCGGCGATCGAGGCGCGCCTCGCTGGGTTGACTGTCGCGATCATCGAACCGCGCGAGGGTGTGATCGATAAGGCCTGCGGTGAGGGCTTGATGCCGGGGGCATTGCCTCTTCTGGCGCGGCTCGGCGTGGATCCGGAGGGGATGCCGCTGCGCGGGGTCCGCTACACGAACGGTCACCGGCACGCCGATCACCTCTTCCGCAGCGGCCCTGGCCGGGGTGTCCGCCGCACGGCGCTGCACGACGCACTCACCCGGCGCGCAGCGGAGCTGGGCACCGAGCGCGTCCACGCGCGTGTCGAGCACCTCGAACAGGACGCAACCGGGGTCACCGCGAACGGCATCCGCGCGAGCTGGCTGTTCGGCGTCGATGGCCTGCACTCGACGGTGCGCCAACTCGCGGAGCTCGAGGGCACTGTTTCTCGCCGACGACGGTTCGGCCTGCGCCAGCACTTCGCGGTCGAACCGTGGACTGACCTTATCGAGGTGCACTGGGCGCAGCATGCCGAGGTCTATGTCACGCCGGTCAGTTCGACGGAAGTGGGGATCGCGATCCTCGGACCGCCTCGAACGGATTTTGATGAGACGGTCGCGTCGATCGCGGCTCTCGCAGCACACCTCGCGGGCGCCGAGCCGTCGAGCGGCCTGCGCGGCGCCGGCCCGTTCCGGCAGCGCACGACGCGACCGTCGAGCGGTCGGGTACTGCTCATCGGGGATGCTTCGGGTTACGTGGACGCGATCACCGGCGAGGGTCTTCGGCTCGGGTTCGAGCAGGCGCGCATCGCGGTCGAGCACGTAACCGGGGCTGGCAACTACGACCGGGCCTGGGCGAAGACGACCCGGGATTTTCGCGTGTTGACCTCGAGACTTGTCCGCGCCGCTACCAGTCCTCTTCGTCCCGCTATCGTGCCGACGGCTGCCCTGCTGCCGGCCGTTTTCGGGTCTGTCGTGGAGAAGCTCGCCCGCTAGGGGATATCCCCTATCGACCCGCGGCCGTCGGCGCAGTTAGCGTCGGCGCCATGTCGCTTCGATTCGCCGCGCTTCCGGCGGCCGTGATCCTGCTGCTTTCTCTCGCCGCCTGCACCGGTGGATCGGGCGGCACCGGTGGCTCGGGCAGCGATGAGGCCACCCCCGCTGCGCAAGACAGCAACAGCGGCGAGCTCGCGACGGCCTGTATCGCCGGAATCTGGAATCTCGATACGAACGACACCGCGCAGGCGACCCTGCAGTACCTCATCGCGAAGGGCGCCCCGGTCACTGACGCACGCGGCGATGGCCCGGTCGTTCTTCACATCTCCTCGGACGGCACCGCCACGTACCAGTCGGGCGTGACCTATGAATTCACCGCCACGACACACGGCGTGGGCATCGACGTGCAGCAGTCCCAGATCGGCGACAGCCAGGGCGAGTGGGGCTGGACCGACTCCGGTGACACGATCATGGGTTTCACGGGCTGGAGCAACAACATCCAGATCACGAACACCGCCCAGGTGGGCGGTACGGGCACGAACTTCGCGATCCCGCTGCCCGACCTTGGGCCCGGCTCCGCACCGCTGCACGTGATCTGCACTTCAGAGACCCTGCAGACCAGGGCCGACGAGCAGCCCTTCCCGCTCAACTGGACGCGAGGGTAGCCGCCGCCAGGAGCGCCGTCAGTCCGTCCCTGATTCGTTCGAGTTCGGAGACGTCCAAGCCCAGTCGCTTGACGATCTCGCCCGGTACCTTCTCTGCCTGGGCGCGCAGCGCCTGGCCCTTCGACGTGAGTGCGACGTCGAGCGCCCGGTCGTCGATCCGGTTGCGCTCGCGAGTCAGAAGACCAGACGCCTCGAGCCGTTTGAGCAGTGGCGACAACGTCGCGGGCTCGAGATGCAGGGCTTGCCCGATGTCGCGAACGGTGCGCGGGCTGCGCTCCCACAGGGCGAGCATCACGAGGTATTGCGGATGGGTGAGCCCCATCGGCTGCAGCACCGGCCGGTAGACACCGATGACAGCGCGTGATGCGGCGGCGAGCGCGAAGCACACCTGGCGGTCGAGGGCGAGCGGGTCGGTCGCTGTCGGCATTTAGTTAGTATACTAATCATTTGTGTCCACAGTAAATCGCCCACGCT
>JBDUDZ010000280.1:0-2957 GCA_040002635.1 Rhodoglobus sp. | reverse complement strand
CCCTTCTTGGCATCGGCACGATCGCCGGCGAGACCATGAGCGGGATGATCCGAACTACCTTTGTCGCTTCGCCGGGCCGACTGCGTGTGCTTGTTTCGAAGATCGTCACGATCGTCGGTTACCTGTTCCTCGTGGGAATACTTTCGGTCGCCACGGCCGCCGTGGTCGCCGGCCTCATCTTGGTGGCCAAGGGTTACCCGATCGACGTCGAGGTCGTTGGCGACGCCATTCTCCCCGCGCTGGGTTGCGGTGCGTTTCTGGCGCTGGTCGGCCTGCTGGCGATGGGGGTGGGCACCGTCCTGCCGCAACCGGGAATCGCCGGGCTCGTTGTGATCACCCTGCTCTTTGTCGCGCCGGCCCTGGTCGTGGTTGCGACTTCGACATTGGGAGGCTCAGCCGACTGGGTAGCGGCGGCCCTTCCGGCAACCGCCGGTCAGTCGCTGTTTTCGGTCTTTGGAACGCAAGCGCGACCGGGAGTTGTATTCGGGTCGGTGGTCATTACGCCAGTCGTGGGCTTTGGCATCCTGCTCGCCTGGGTGGCTGTCACGCTTATTCCCGCTGCGGTGGTCTTCGCGCACCGCGACCTGACTCGGCCAAGTCACAACTCTCGGCTTCGTGGCGAGTTCCGCCTACGTTCTTCGGGAAGATCGGCTGAAGACCCGCGAGCCACCTGGCGTGGGGCTGTGAAGGCAGAGTGGCTCAAACTGTTGAGTCTGCCTTCGAACCGATGGAGCATTCCAGCCTTCGCTCTGGCGCTAATTGGATATGGCCTCCTCCGCGCGACTACGCGACACCCGGCCGACGTGGGCGGCAGCATCCTCGAAGCAAGCCGTGTGGAAACGGTCTACGCGATCACGGCCGGAATCGGCCTCGCGCAATTGCTCGTGGCGATTGTGGCAGTGACTGCGGTCACCGGAGAGTATTCGAGTGGCACAATCAAGCCGACCCTCGTGTCGGTGCCTCGCCGTCAGCGCGTCGCCCTCGGCAAGGGAGTTGTGGTGGTCGGCAGCACCATCGCGCTCTCAGCCGTGCTCCTGGCGATCACCGCTGTCATAATTGTTCCCGCCCATGAAGCCGGTGGATTTCACCCAGAGCTCCTCGGCACCGCCACCTATTCAGCAGTCGTCAACGGCACGATCTACCTGGCCCTCATCGCCGTCCTCGCGGTCGGCGTTGGCGGCATCACAAGAAATGCCCTCGCGGGAGTAATCACCATGACGGCGCTCCTGATCGTGCTTCCGAGTGTCTTCAATGTCATCCTGGCCGCCACCCGCGGCACGTCGACTGTGTGGATTGGAAATCTCGGACAATTCCTCCCGGCCAGCGGGGACAGGTTCTATCAACACGAACCGCAATCCGGCGGATATTTGCTGACCCAATTTGCTCCAGACGGATCCCTAATCCTCACGCCCGGCCAGGGGCTTGCTGTCTTGGCCAGTTGGAGTGCTATCGCGTTTGCTTTCTGGCTCATCCGGTTCCTCCGACGGGACGCCTAGCAGTCCGCCACGCAGTGTCGCCTAGTAACCTGTCTTGAACCGACCGCACGATCGACGACTTGGAGCACCCCTGTGGTACCCGCCGCCCTCATCCCCTGGCTCGACCCGCAGAACCTCATCGAGGGGTTCGGGCCACTGGCACTGCTTGTCGTCTGCATCATCGTCTTCGCCGAGACCGGGCTGCTGATCGGCTTCATCCTGCCCGGCGACACGCTGCTGATCATCTCCGGCGTGCTCGCCTTCCCCGGAGTGTCCCAGGTGATCCATCTCGATATCTGGTGGGTGTGCCTCCTGATCGGGGCGGCCGCCTTCCTCGGCGGGGAGGTCGGCTACCTCATTGGCCACCGGGTTGGCCCGCGGATCTTCGAGCGCAAGGAGAGCGGCTTTTTCTCGGTCGCCAACGTGAAGCGCACGAACGCCTTCTTCGAGAAGTACGGGGTGTGGGCGATCGTCGTCGCGCGTTTCGTGCCGATCGTGCGCACCTTCGCCCCGGTCGCGGCCGGTGTCGGTCACATGAACTACCGCAAGTACAGCCTGTTCAACCTCATCGGGGCCTTGCTCTGGGGCGCGGGCGTGACGCTCGCGGGCTACCTGCTCAGCTACATCCCGCCGGTCAAAGACTTCGTTGTCAACTACATCGACCTGATCCTGCTGGGGGCAGTGCTGATCGCGGTCATTCCGACGCTGTACCACACGATCCAAGGCATCGTCCGGTCGCGGCGCATGAAGGGTAAGGCTTTGGATGACGCGGCCGCCGACGACCTCGTGCTCGATCTCGACAGCAAGCCCGAGAAGACCGACTAAGGTTTCGGCATCCTGCCCCGGATGCCGTCGATGCCCTGCTGCGCCCCGCGGCGCACGTCGATCTCGGGGTCTTTGAGCAGCGGCCGGATCACCTCGATGTCGGTGCCGAGCGATCCGAGTGATCGCGCCGCCGCAGCCCGCACGCGTGCTACCTCATCTGTGAGAAGCGCAGTCACCTCGTCAACTACCGGCAGCCCGCGCGCCGCGGCGACCCGCGCCGCCATCTCGCGCACGCGCCAGGCCTGGTTGGCGAGGGCGGCGGTCACGGCATCCGTCGCGCTGTCATCCCAGATGTACAGCAGCGCGCGCGTTCCCCACAGTTCGGGCCAGTAGAGCACGGGTGCCCCGTCGAGGATGCCCTGGGCATGCTCCCCGCCCACGAACAGCAGGAAGTCGTCACCCGCATTGTTGCCCGCCACCAGGGCGATCGATCGCTCGACCACGCCGCGCTCGCCGTAGAGCTTGACGGCCGCGGCGAGCCGCTTCTCGATGGGCAGGTCGACGGGAACGTTTGTCTCAGGCACGCACCAACCCTAGGCGCTGGCGGCTGTGGTGCTGGCTGCCACCCAGATGGCGGCGAGTGCGGCTGCCGGCAGCTCCGCCGGGGTGACGTGGGCGTCGAGGGCGACTCCGCGTGACTCGAGGTCGCGCAGCAGG
>JBDUDZ010000279.1:0-2962 GCA_040002635.1 Rhodoglobus sp. | reverse complement strand
CTCGTCGCCCAGCAGGAGGCCTACGACCACGGCTGCGCGCAGGTGCTGTTCCTCGACTCGGAGAAGAGCGAATACCTGGAAGAGCTGGGCGGCATGAACGTGGTCTTCGTCTACAAAGACGGTCGTATCGTCACGCCCGAGTCGTCGAGCATCCTTGAGGGGATCACTCTGGATTCGCTCCTGCAGCTCGCCACTGACCGCGGGCTGAAGGTTGAGCAGCGCAAGTTGACTATCACCGAGGTTCGCGAGGGTGTGGCATCCGGCGAGATCACCGAGATGTTCGCGTGTGGCACCGCAGCCGTGCTCGTTCCCATCGCGCAGTTCAAGGCTGAGGGCTACACGATCGGTGATGCGGATGCCCCGGCCGGCGAGCTTACGATGTCGCTGCGCGAGGAGCTCACCGACATCCAGTACGGCCGGGTGGCCGACCGGCACGGGTGGATGACGCGGCTCGACGCCTAGCCATGGCTCAGGCAGAACGTGGCGACGGCGTCGGCCGCCTCCTCGAGGTTCTGCTTCGCGGTGCGGCCGCTGATGGCTTTGCGCGGGCGCCATTCGTGCTCGCCGTCTTCGAGCCAGTGCACCTCGATCGACGGTGAAAGGCCGTAGCCCGGCACCTCAGCGGCCGAGCCGAACGGGTCGCGTGTGCCCTGGCAGATCAGTGTGGGCACGGTGAGGTCTTTCAGGTGCGCGGTACGCAACTGCTCCGGCTTCCCTGCCGGGTGAAACGGGTAGCTGAGGCACACGAGTCCGGCGATCGTGCCGACCAACTCCTGGGCCAGCATGCTCGCCACCCGGCCGCCATACGACTTGCCGCCGATGAACAGCGGCCGGTCGGCGACAAGCGCAACTGCCTCGCGGTAGGCCGCAACCGAAATCTCGGCCTTCGGTGCCGGTCGTCGGGTTCCCGTGCGACGTGCGGCCATGTAGGGGAATTCGAAACGAACTGTGCGGATGCCGCGTGCCGCAAGCATCCCGCAAAACTCGTTCAGCCACACCGAGTCCATCGCGCCACCGGCCCCGTGCGCCAGAAGGAGCGTGGCCGATGCATCGGTCGGGCCTGACACCAGCAGTTCCGTGGGCATGGCACGATCGTATCCATGAAGATCGCACGGTTCTCAACGGGTGGAGATCCCCGCTACGGCATCCTCGACGACGACGAGTTGGTTGTTCTCAAGGGTGACCCCATGTTCGCCGGATTCGACACCACGGGGGAGCGGGTGCCTGTCACGGGCGTGCGGCTGCTCGCGCCGGTAATCCCGCGATCGAAGATCGTTGGGGTGGGTCGCAACTACCGCGCACATGCCGAAGAATTTGGCAATGACATGCCCGGGGAGCCGATGCTGTTCTTCAAGCCAAACACCTCGGTGATTGGTCCGGGTGACGCGATAGTGCTGCCGCGGCAGAGCACCCATGTCGACTTCGAGGGGGAGTTGGCCGTCGTGATCGGGCGGATCGCGAAGAACGTGGCCGAGGCTGACGCCGCAGACGTGATCTTCGGCTACACCCTCGCCAACGATGTCTCGGCCCGTGACGTGCAAAAGTCAGACGGCCAGTGGGCGCGGGCGAAGGGGTTCGACACCTTCTGCCCTCTTGGGCCTTTGGTCGAGACCGAGTTCGACGTGGCCACTGGCCGCATCGAGGCCCGGCTCAACGACGAGGTGCGCCAGTCTGCGCCCTTCACCGAACTCGTGCACTCGGTGGCGGCGATCGTTGCCTTCGCCTCGGCCGCGTTCACCCTCCTGCCCGGCGATGTGCTGCTGACGGGCACCCCGGCCGGCGTCGGGCAGCTCGCCGACGGCGACGTGGTCGAGGTGAGTGCGCCAGGGCTCGGCACGCTGCGCAACCCGGTGCGCGCGGCATCCTGAAATTAATGTTTGACCAAACCGAACTGCTGTCAACCTTGTGCTACCCCCGCGGCGTCGTAAGGGTGTAGCGCCCAGCCGGGGCGCAAGAAGTGAGGCCGAAGTGTCGAGCATTCGTTCCCTGTTTATCGCTCTTCCCGTAGCCGCGGCGACCGTGCTGCTGGCGGCGGGATGCACAAACCCCGTGCTGGCACCCGTGCCCACGGCGCCGGTCGCCGCGACACCGGTGGCAACACCGAGTGCGACACCGACCGTTGCTGCCGTCCAAGCGCAGACGCTCGCACACCTCGACTGCGACCACCTGATTCCCCTGGCTGCGATCCAGGGCAAGTTCGGGTCGGATGTGGTGCCGTCCACCCCGACTCCGCTCGCGGATTCCAATGGCGCCTGGGTGCACCTGGACCAAATTTCGTCGGCTGACGGTCTGGCCTGTGCCTGGGCCAACGGGCCTGACGTACACGCGAGTGGCTACGAGGGAGCACTTGTGCTCGTGCTTACCAACGCGACAGCCTCCTGGTCGGCGGCTCGCCCGGAGATGCTCGGCTCCGATGACGGGCAGGAGATGGGCACGCCTGAGACGCACTTCGGCGACGAGTCTTTCCAAGACTGCGGGTTCCCAGACGAGAAGCCTTTCCCGTTCTGCCACGACAACGTGCTGGTCAACAGCTTCTGGATCTCGATCGAACTCAGCGGTGTCAATCACGACGGTGTACTCCTCGCACCGACCGATCCGATCGTGCAGGCCGCGACTGACGCCGTTGGAGCGCTGGCTCACAGCTAGGCTTGCTGGCGATGTCAGCCCCATTTTCTACAGCGACAGGATCGGACGTTCGCGTCCGGTTCTGTCCTTCGCCCACCGGCACGCCGCACGTCGGCCTCATCCGCACCGCCCTGTTCAATTGGGCCTACGCCCGGCACACCGGTGGCAAGCTCATCTTCCGCATCGAAGACACGGATGCCGAACGCGACAGCGAGGTCAGCTACCTCCAGATCATCGACGCCCTGACCTGGCTCGGCATCGACTGGGACGAGGGCGTGAACATCGGCGGGCCGGATGCCCCGTACCGCCAGTCGCAGCGCACCGACATCTACCTCGA
>JBDUDZ010000278.1:0-2980 GCA_040002635.1 Rhodoglobus sp. | reverse complement strand
CGCGCACACTTCATGACCCGCCGCTTCGACCGTGCGGATGACGGCAGCAAGATCCACCAGCAGACCCTGTGCGCGCTCGACGCACTCGACTTCCGGCTCACCGCCACGCACGACTACGCGCAACTCTTCAACCGCATTGACGGACTCGCGCTCGGCCCTGACGCCATCGAGCAGACCTGGCGACGGATGGTGTTCAACGTCGCCGCCGCCAACTGCGACGACCACACAAAGAACTTCGCATTCCTCTTCGACGCGGATGCCGGCTGGCGCATCTCCCCCGCGTACGACGTCACGCACGCCTACTCCCCCACCAGCAAGTGGACGAACCAGCACCTGATGAGCGTGGATGGCGAGTTCAGCGACATCCGGCGGCACCACCTCATGGCGGTCGCCGATCGCTACCAGGTGGCGGGTGCGAGCCGGATCCTGGGTGAGATCGCCGGGGTCATCGACTCGTGGCCGCAGTTCGCCGCCCAGGCGGAGCTGCCCGCGGGCGCGATCGACGAGGTGGGACGCGACCTTCGGAACGCAGCCCTTCTCTCGTGACGCCTGCAGTGTGTACGCTGTCCACATGTCATTCCAGGCCTATCTCGACACGATCGAGAAGAAGACCGGGCTTACGCCGCGCGAGCTGGTAGCGAAAGCCAACGAGAACGGTTTCGATGAAACGTCGAAAGCAACCCCGATCATCCAGTGGCTCGCCGCCGAGTACGGTCTCGGGCGCGGCCACGCCATGGCGTTGGTGCATGTCATTACCAGGGGGCCGAAGATCAGCCGCGAGCACGTCGGCACCGACGGGGTGCATCGTGATGAATCCGAGGTGCTCTGGCTCGACGGCATAGCGACGAAGCCCGCGGTTTAGTCCCGCACCCGCAGCCGCTCCCCCGGCGGGAACGGCACCGAATACTCCACGAGTGGCGCGTTCATGTCGCCCCAGTCTTCCTTCTTCAGCCGGATGAGGTCGGTCGAGACCTCCGTGATGCGCACGCGCAGCCAGTGGTCGGCCTCCAGCCGCAGTTCGTAGACGTCGGCGAGGTAGCCGATGCCCGCGGCATCCAGTGCCTCTTCGGCGGTGAGCCAGTCGACCGCGTCTGTCACGTCGCGACCGAGGAGATCGATGGCGACGAAGTCGTCACCGTCAGGGCGCATCCAGCCCAGCAGTTCGCGGTCGCCGCGGCGGTGTTCGATCCAGTCGGCGGGCACAGGCATGGGTCGAGAGTACAGAGCTTCAGCGCCTCAGGAAGTTCGCGACTGCCGGATGGCCTCGCTGACCTCGTCACCGTGGAGGTGCGTCAGGTCGCGGAAACGATACGGCGAGGTATTGCCGCGCGCCATCGGAGCGGAATCCTGTACGGCCGCGGCCAGCTCATCCAGGGCGTCCTTCCCGCGAAGGTCGTACGCCGCGCGCTCCTCCGCCGTGAGCCGCAAGAGAAAGCTGAAACCGTACGCACCCTGCGAGCAGTTCACGTCGAAGTAGAGGTCTTCGAACTCTCGCAGCAGGAACCAGGAGTGCGGGACGCTATCGATGACTTCCATCAGGCCATCATCCCAGCGCTCACACCGCGGCGGCAGTAGCCCGCCGCCGCACCCACCCGAGCAGGAATGCCGCGAGCGCGAGGGCCGTCACCACGGCCCCGATAATCGGTAGAAGCTCGGGGTTGCCGAACCCGAGCACCTCTGCGCCGAGCAGCGGCGCGAGCGCAATGCCCGCATACAACGCCGTCGAGAACCACGAGATGGCGATCGCCGATGTCGCGGGATCGATCTCGACGAGCCGGTGCTGGATCGGCAGGGTTGCGGCGTTGACCGCGATACCCCACAGCGCGAACAGAACCGCGGTAGCGACGAAGCTTTGCACCACGAGCGGCAGCACCGCGAGCAGCAGGGCCATCACCACTAGCGAGACGCCACCGACGATGCGGTTGCCATGCCGGTCGGTGAGCCTTCCGGAGATGATGTTGCCCAGGATGCCGGCCACGCCATAAAGCAACAGGAGCAACGCGAGCAGCGCGCCCGATCCACCGGTCGCCGGTTCGGTGATCGCGGCACTGAAGATGTACACGATGTTGAATCCGCAGACCACGAGCAGCGTGGTCAGCAACGCGAGGGCGATGCGCGGGTGGACCAGAATGGCAAAGCGGCGCCTGAGGGAGACGGCGCCGCTGAGCGGGACATCCCGAACGAACAGCGCGACGGCAATAGCGGCGATGATCGCAAGCCCGGCGATACCGAACATGGGCACCCGCCAACTCGACACCGAGGCGATGGCCGTGCCGAGCGGGGCGCCGAACGCGGTGGATGCCGTGAACCCGACCCCCACGAACGCGATCGCGCGACCGCGGCGCTCGACCGGGGCCATCATGGCCGCGGCGGCGGTGGCAGTGGGCACCAGGGCGGCTCCTCCGAAGGCGGCCACGACGCGGCCGAGGGTGAAGACCTCGATGGTGGGGGCAGCGGCAGCCACGATCGTCCCGGCGGCCACAAGCACGAGCCCCACGGACATCAGTGTCGTGCGCGACACCCGCGACATCGTGATCGAGATCGCCGGGGCGAGCACCGCGACGATGAGCGCGTAGAAGGTGATCGAGTAGCTGACATCGCTGGCGCGAACTCCGAGCGTCTTGGCAATCTGGGGCAGGAGGCCGGCGATGACGAAGGCGTTCGTGCCGACGATAAAGAGCCCGAGCGCCAGGATCGACAGTCGTGCGGTGAGCGACATCCCCGGCTCAGCCCAGCGCCCGCAACCGCGGGGCCAGGTCTTTCTCGAACAGCTCGAGGAAGCGGCGCTGGTCTTGCCCGGGGGCATGGAAGACGAGGTGGGTGAGCCCGGCATCCACGTATTTCGCGATGTCTGCCACGACGAGATCGGGGTCGCTGCCGACGATCCAGCGCGAGGCGATCTGCTCGATCGGCAGGGCATCCGCTGCCTTCTCCATCTCGATGGGGTCGGTGATGTCGTGCTTCTGTTCCTTGGACAGCG
>JBDUDZ010000277.1:0-2988 GCA_040002635.1 Rhodoglobus sp. | reverse complement strand
GCGTCTTCGCGTCGAACGGCGGTGCGGCGGTGAGCATCATGTGGAACATGCAGCCGAGTGCGTAGAGATCAGCGCGTGCGTCCACCGGGTCGCCGAGCAGTTGCTCCGGACTCATGAACTCCGGCGTGCCGATGACCTGGCCGGTACGCGTAAGCCCTTCCTCCACACTTTCGAGCATCGCCTTGGCGATGCCGAAGTCCACGACCTTGGCGACTTCCTTCCCGGCGCGCGTCCTCGTGATGAGGATGTTGTCCGGCTTGAGATCGCGATGGATGATGCCCAGCTCGTGCGCGGCGGCGAGTCCGTCGGCGATCTGCCTGGTGATCTCGATGGCGCGGTCCAGGCCCAGCGGCGCCTCGCGTGCGAGCAGGCGCGAGAGCGGCTCGCCGTCGACGTACTCCATCACGAGGTAGATCAGCCCTTCGCTCTCTCCGTAGTCGAATACTGCGGCGACGTTCGGATGGATGATTCGTGCCGCGTTCGATGCCTCGCGCGCGAACCGCGCTGCCGACTCGGCGTCGTTCACCAGGGCAGGGCTCATCACCTTGATGGCGCACTGCCGGTTCATCTTCACGTGCTCGCCGAGGTAGACGCGGCCCATGCCGCCCTCGCCGATGCGCTTGAGGATGTGGTACCGGTCGGCGAGGACCCGGCCGATCAGTGAATCGGAGCCCTTGGGCCGAAGGGCAGAGCCGTCGCTGGGGCAGAAGCGCGCGGCGGTCTCGTATTCGGTTCCGCATTGCGGACAGACCTTGAGCACCGCGACGGACTCGACGTCGGCGGACGGCGCCTGCCGAGCGAGCAGCCCCGAGCCGAGGCCGCTTTCGGCCAAGGCCCGTGCCTCTGCATCACGCATGGCCCGCTCCTCCTCAGTTGGAGTAGCTGGTTCTGCGGAAGTCCTGGTTTCGTCTCGTGCGTCGGCTGCCATCGCCGTAGAGTATTCCTCTGACCCATCGGCACGTAAGTCCATGGGGCTAGCAAGTCCGCGTTTCATTCCTTAATCGCGAAAGGCGCGGGTTCGTCGGGTGTATAGGCAAGGACGACGAAGTGGCGAGAGAGTGACCACGTGGGCCAATCTCCCGCCACTCCTTCTTGTCCCGAGCTGAAAGCGAGGGACCTGCGCTTCGGTCCGGGCCCAGCAGTGGAGGTCAGCCGCGCTTGTCGCGCCTCAGCTCACGGCGGTCCTGGCGCAACTCGCTCTTGTCACCCTTCAGGTCGCGGCCGTCGTGACGCAGGTCCCTGCGGGCGGCACGCACCGCCGAGGTGTCATGCGCCGACCGAGCGGTCCTGAGCTCGCGCGCGTCATGGCGAATTTCCCTGTGATCGCCGACCAGCTCACGGCGATCGCCGCGCAATTCACGTTTGTCGCCCACGATTTCCCTGTGGTCGCCTCGCAAGCCCCGCTCGCCGCTGCGGACTTCGCGACGGTCCTGCCGGATTTCTCCGGACCCCTGTGCGGAGAGGGTGCTTGCGGCGGCGAACGCGATGGCGGTGCCGGCGACCAGCGAGCGGATGGTGAACATGGGTGTCTCCAGTGCGGGTTCGAGTCGAGTTGGTGCAGCATCGACGCGGGGCCCTCGCGCCGTCACATGGCAGACGAAGGCGCGCAGTGGTCGTTAAGTTGTTGTCGCCACTGGCCTTGAGTGTGACGCAGGTCACGCAACATTGCAGAGGATATTGCGCGAGCCGCCCTCATTTTCACGGAGCGGATTCCTGAATCCTTGAATTCGGCGGATCCTGGTCGTTGGTTCGCTTTCGTATGACGAACAACAACTGCTGGCTCGGATTTACGGATTCGAGAAGGAAAGGGATCAATCCCAGCGGCAGCACACAATTCGTTCGCCAACGAGCAAGGGCTTGTTCAAATCGCGCTGCGGCGCACGACGATGTCTCGCGTCAGTGTAAGGCGCATCGGACTGCCCTCGGCAAGGCACGCGTCGGAGCTCTGGCTTCGCTTCGCAGCGACAGTACCAGCCGCGGCGCCCGCTGCCGCGCCGATCACGGTGGCCTTGGTGCTCTTGCCGAAGATCCTGCCCAGCACCGCACCGGCCACGGCACCGCCGATGACCTTGTTGCGGTCGTTGCCGGAGGAACTGTTCACCACGGTCATGGTACCCAGGCTCGCGACGTCGCCTGTGGCTGACACGGGGTCGCCATTCACTTCCACGGAGCGGACGCGGAACTCGATGTGACTCGCCTCGATGGGATCGGCGCGATCGATGGACGCCACTTCGAGCACGACGATGGCGCCTGATGGGATGGACGCGCCGTTGCTGCCGACGGTTCCACTGGTGACCGTCGCGGTGAACTTGTCGCCCACGAGCAGCGCCGCCGTGCAGACCTTCCCGTTGGTGGACATGCCCACGCGGCTGCCACTGCCGATTACGCCAGCCGCCGGTGCGGGAGCCGCCGCGGGGGCCTCGGCGGGCGCCGTGGCGACGGGCTGCGGAGGAGTGCGCTCAGGCGTGCGCGCAACCTGAGCCGGCGGTTGCTGCTTTCTCGGTACTGGTTGCGGCGTAGGCTTGTTGGCCCGCGGCGGCTGCGGCTTGGGTGCCGGTGCGTTCGGGACGCGCTCGGCCTGCACACTGCCGCCGAGGGGTGCGTCGTTGAACACTGTGGGCGTCACGGCGTTGCGCTGCGCCATCGCAAGATCCTGCGCGAGCGACGAGTCGCTGGCAGCGACAGGCGCCTTTTCCCGGCAAGCCGAGGAGAGCGCGACGATTGCGAGACACGCGATGGGGCGGAGCGACTGACGAGATGAGGTGAACATGGTGGCTCCGAGGCGCGGAAGGACGGACACGGCGTGATACACTGTCTGGGTCGTCAGGTTGCCGCACCGAAGCTGCGGCCGCGGCGTCGGCCAGGCACCGAGAGCTGAGAAGTTGCTGTTTCTCAGTTCACGGTGCCATGGTCGCTCTTCGCGACAGTGCCTCCGGGAAGAGATCTGTCTGGGGCAGATCGGGTTCGATCCTCTGCCGTACGCGCGCC
>JBDUDZ010000276.1:0-2988 GCA_040002635.1 Rhodoglobus sp. | reverse complement strand
TGGCCCGATCGCCGCGGCCCAGGAGGTTATCGTGCCCACCGATGCCGGTGCCGAAGCCAACGTGCCCCGCCTGCCGCGCCTGGGCGCTGTCACCAGAGACGGCGTAAGCCGCTCAGCATCGTGACCTCGCGAGTCGGGCGCTAGTTAATGTCTGACTCCGCGCCCCTGCGCCGCCTCGAGCGGCAGGTGCGTAGGCGACTGGATGCCCGGTTGGCGGCCCGCCGCGTCTGGGAGTCGCTGCCCGCGATCATCCAGATCATCGTTGCGGTCGCTGCCGCCTACTCGATCGCGCACTGGGGTTTGGGCCATGCCTACCCGATCATGGCGATCACGGTCACGATCAACTCGCTTGGCTTCGCGCGGGATGCCCGGCCGCAACGCGTGGCCACCTCTGTGCTCGGCATCCTGATCGGTGTGGCCTTGAGCGACGGGCTGTCTCTCGTCATCGGCAAAGGCTTGTGGCAGCTGGTTGTGGTGTTGCTCGTCGTCTTCGTCGTGGGGCGAGCGGTCTCGCCCAACCCGTCTTTCGCTGTCGCCGCGGCCGTGCCGTCGGCCCTCGTCGTGATTCTGCCGGTGCCTGATGGTGGGGTGTTCGGTCGCACCCTCGACGCCGTCATCGCGGGGGTGGTCGCGCTCGCGGTGACCGCCCTGATACCTCGCGATCCGGGGCGCGCCGCGGCTCGCGATCGCCGCACCCTGTTCGGTGCGATCGGGGAGGCCCTGACATCGGTGATCGACTGCTTGCGCGACGCCGACGAAGGCGCGGGGGAGCTTGGCCTCACCCGCCTGCGCCGCACTCAGCCGCTGATTGATGCCTGGGCGACGGCGCAGGAGAGCGCGCTCGCGGTAGCCCAAATCTCGCCGTTCCTGCGTTCGCGTCTTCCGGAGCTTGAGCGAAGTTCCCGGGCGCTTGTCGCCGCCGACCTCACCACCCGCCACTTGCGCTCTATCGCGCGCCGCATCGAGTTCCTCGTGCGCGACGGCGTACGCCGTCCGGCCTTGGCTGGGTTACTCACGCAATTCGGCACTGCCATCGCGCTTCTCGGCGACGAGTTGGATGACCCGCAGGTTGTTGGTGCAGCGCGGTCGTTGCTCGCCGACCTGACTCGTCGCCTGGATCCGGGCGAGGTCATCCCTGACGCGCAATTGACCGACGCGGCACTTCTGCTTTTGCTGCGCCCGCTCGCGGTCGACCTGCTCGTGGGAACGGGCATGCCGATCGACGAGGCGCGGGCGCTGTTGCCGGTCGTTAGCTCCAGCTGAACGGAGCCTGAGCGGCCGCGCTTCCCTAGCTATTCCAGTGGTAGTGACCTTTGGCGTCGGCACCTTTGGAACCACAAACGTAGGTGCGCCCATTTGCGCCAAGACCTGAAGCGCCGACCGCGGCGTCGGCGCAGAATGCTCCCGGGGTGATGGTGGCGGGAGCGGGAGCGGGAGCAGGAGCGGGAACGGGAGCCGCCACTGGCGCCACGTAGGTACCTTGGCTCGTCACCTCGGCGACCGGTGGGGAAATGACCAGCGTCTTGAGCAATGTCCTACTTGTCTCGACCCCATCGGTCAGGACCAGGCGGTAGGTCAAATTGTTCTTTCCAGCAACGCCTGCTGTGGTGATCTGGTTGGTGCCAGCGGCGAGGTTCGGGTTGCTGACGAGGGTCTTGGCGAAAGGGACGTCTTGAACTTCGACTACGTCCTTTGTGGTGACGATCCGCTTTTGCGCGTCTGGCACGGGCTGTGGGCGGCTGGCGGCTGGAGTGCTGCTTGGTTTTGCCGTTTGGGGTGGCGTGGTAGTGGGCGATCCATTCGAATTGATTTGAGACTTGTCGGCGAACGAACGAGCATCCGATTGCCCAGTTTTGGGCGCGAGGCCGCCGCCGACGAAACTCGCGATGAGGCCAGCAGTAAGCAGGAGAGTTCCCGCTTTCCGGGACGGGAGCAAGAGCCAAGACCGACGGCCGGTGATGAGCACATACACCGCGGTAAAGAGGGCCAGGGTACCGCCTCCCATGAGAAGGCCCGGGAAGCCAGAACTCAGAACACTCACAAATAGCCAGATCCCGCCAGCCACTATGCCCAACAGGGTAGATGGATGTAGTCCGAGCGTTTTCGGGGCCGCGGCGGCAGCGGGGACGGTGGGGGCGTCCGGCTCGCTCCTCACGTCGGAGCGCACGATGCCTGTCCAGGCGGATCCGCTCCAGTACTCGCCGTATCCGGCCTTGTCCGGGCTTGGGTACCAGCCGGGCGCGCGTCCTGTAGGAGGCAAGCCGATCTCATCGCTCATCTTCGAACTTTCTTCGGGATTGAGTGAAGGCTAGCGAACTGCGTTCATGTTAGCGAGAGGTGATTACCAGCTGAACCTGTTTGGCGCTACCGCATCCCACGCCACTGTCAGCTCGCCGAGCCGCCACCGCGACTTGGTGCCGAGAACGGGCCAGCCGGCATGCCGCATGCTCGAGGCGACAGCGACCCAGCGCTGCGACGGCCCGTAGACGCCGAGAGGGGCGTGCACTGCCCAGAACCGGTCGAGGTCGAGCAGGTACCGGTGGATGGCCTCGCCCTCCACGTTTCGGTGGATGAGCACCTTGGGCAGCCGTTCGGCGACGATTGACGGGCGCTCCAGGTCGGCGAGGCGCAGGGAGATCGTGAGGGTCTGCGGGCCGGTGGACGTGACATCCACCCAGCTGGCCACGCGACCGACCTCATTGCAGGTGCCCTCGACGAGAACGCCGCCCGGCTGAAGGCGATCGACCATGCGGTGCCAGGCCGGCAGCACCTCCGACTCGCCGTACTGCCGCAGCACGTTGAGCGCGCGGATCACTGTGGCGGGCGAACCCGGCACCTCAAACCCGCCGAGCCGGAAGCTGACTCCGGGCCGCGCCGACTTTGCCGCGAGAGCGACTCGGGCTGGCTCGATCTCGATTCCGACCACCTGCACATCGGGCCGCACCGCCGCCAAGCGCTGATGCAGTTCAAGCGTCGTCGTCGCGGATG
>JBDUDZ010000275.1:0-2998 GCA_040002635.1 Rhodoglobus sp. | reverse complement strand
GCTGCGGGGCCGGTAGCGTCGGATTTGCGCCATACCGGACCATGTCGGTGCTGCGTTCGCCGCATGCGACCAGCACGACCGCCATGGCAAGGGACATCAAAACGCGGCTCATGCTGCACCCCCTGAGCGGACTGTGGAAAGACCGAACCAGGTCGCCGCGCATGCCAGTACCGCGACGATCACCGAGAGGACGAGGCTGGTCGGCATGATCGCCCATGCATCTTTCGCATGCTCCAGCGCATTGATGAAACCGAGCACCCAGGTCGCCACCAGCAGCACCGGGTAGACGAGCCCCCGGTTGCCGCGACGACGGGCACGGAACAGATCGACGATTGCCCACAGCATTGCCAAGCCGGAGAACACCAGCGCACCGGCGATCAGCCAGGAGGCAAAGTTGGCCCACTGGATCTGGTAGCTGCGGGCATAGGCGATGTCGCTGAGCAGAGCGCCGAGGAAGAGCGGCACAGCTGCGGCGAGCAGAAATGCATGAAAAGGGTGAAGGGCCTCTGGAGGGACCCGGTCGACCACGACAGCCATCGCGAACTCCTGTTGTTGAGCCACCGCTCGACGGTGGCCGCTTCCCGCACGCCGATGAGGCCATCCGCTCGTCTTCGAGAGATGATCCCCTTTGAGACGACATCGCTGCCAACCGTTCCGTGCACTTGCCCGGATAGTCCTCTCGCGAGGATGCCTGTCGGTGTCGGACATGTCTAGGAAAATGTCTAGCCCGCTCCGTGCCCCTTCCGTGCACCGCCAGTCCCCCACGAGGAACACAGGATCACAAATGGACTCGTCGCGAGCCACCACGAGGAAGACGCTGCAGCAGAATCCCGTCCGGTCATGATCAAGGCATCTGCGACGTCGTCGAATTCGGGCCGTCCTTGCAGTGGCGGTGCGCCAGGGACGGCGACCCGACCCATCCGTTTCCTCTACGTTGCAGCGATCGCCGCCATGAGCCTGTTGTTCGGTTGCGCCGAGTTGCCGTCCCTCGACGGTCGAACTGCATCGACGGTCCGCCAGGACACATCGGATACACGGCTCGGCAACGCGGCGCTGCCGATGGTGCAGGCGCACCCCGGCAAGTCGGGCGTCTTTGCCCTGTCCGACGGACGCGACGCCTTTGCCGCGCGGGTGCTTCTGGCCGATGCGAGCGAACGTTCGCTGGATGTCCAGTCCTACATCTGGAACGGCGACAAGACCGGGACCCTGCTGTTCGAAGCGCTGCGCCGTGCCGCCGACCGGGGCGTGCGCGTGCGCCTGCTGCTCGACGACAACAGCACCGTCGGTCTCGACACCGTCCTCGCCGCGCTGGATGCACACCCGAACATCGAGGTGAGGCTCTTCAATCCCTTCATTCACCGGCGCTTTCGCGCCCTGAGCTATCTCACCGATTTCCGGCGGCTGAACCGGCGCATGCACAACAAGTCGTTCACCGCGGACAACCGGGCGACGATCATCGGCGGCCGCAACGTGGGCGACGAATACTTCGACGCGGGCCAGGGCGTCTCCTTCGTCGACCTCGATGTGCTGGCCATCGGCCCGGTGGTCGACGACGTGTCGACGGATTTCGACCGCTACTGGAACAGCGACTCGTCGTACCCGGCCGATCGCGTGCTGGACCGCGTCAGCCAGGCCGCCATCGCCGGGGTCGCCGCAGCGGCTTCTCAGGTCGAGAAGGATCCTGCAGCCGTTGCCTACATGCGAGCCATCGCCAGTTCGAAGTACGTCCAGCAAGTGCTTGCACGTCGCTTGCCCTTCGAATGGGCGACCGTCCGGATGGTCAGCGACGACCCGGCCAAGGGGCTCGGCCGTGTCAGCGACGACGAGCTGATGTGGACCCGGCTGCAAAAGATCCTCGAGACGCCGCGGCGCGAACTGGAGCTGGTCTCGCCCTATTTCGTACCCGGCAAGGAGGGCGTCGCGTACTTCAGTGACCTGGCCCGGCAGGGCGTCAAGGTCACCATACTGACGAATTCACTGGCGGCGACCGATGTCGCCGCCGTGCACGCCGGCTATGCCGGGCGACGCAAGCCGATGCTCGAGGCGGGCGTTGCGATCTTCGAGATGAAGCCCGAGTTTTCGCCTGCACCCACCAAGGGCCAGGGGCCGCTGGGCAGCTCGAGCGCCAGCCTGCACGCGAAGACGTTCTCGGTCGACCGCTCACGGGCATTCGTCGGATCATTCAACTTCGATCCCCGATCCGAGCGGCTCAACACCGAACTCGGCTTCGTGATCGACAGCCCGACCATCGCTGCAGCGATTGCCGATTCGTTTGCCACGCTCATTCCCAGGCGCGCCTATGGCGTGAGGCTGAACGCCGCCCGCGCGCTGCAATGGGTGGAGCAGCGCGACGGCGAGGAGATCGTGCATGACCAGGAGCCTCGCACCGGCTTCTGGCTGCGCGCCTTCGTGGTGGTGTTGTCGGTGCTGCCGATCGAATGGATGCTCTGATGCGGCCTCGGTGCTGCCCACAGGCTCATGCCGAAAGGGGCGTGGCGGTGGCCCGCCGGCGCCACGCCGCCAGGCATCTCGCGCGGCGAGTCGCCCAGTTGTTGGCCCAGCCCGAGGGCCGTGGGGACGATGAGCGTGCTCGAGTGCATCACCGCCGGCGCATGCAGGTCGTCGTAGTCCATCGCGTGGCCCAACACTCCATCGGCGAGAACGGCATGGGCCAGGGGCGCCGAACTGCCTGTACCCCAACACCGTGACGGCGCCCGGTCCCGTCTTTCACAAAACGGAGATGATGAACATTGTTCCGGATGACTGGCGGTATTCGCCTGGAAACCCCTCTGGTGGAGCTGATGGCCAGAGGGACAGTGCTGTACTTCGGAATACTCTTGTTCATCCGGATCATGCCCGGCGGACGGGAGGCGAGCTGGCAGTCATGATCGCGTGTTCGTGTTGCTCATCGCCGAGGCACCGGCACACTCCTTCGGGACCTACACGAGCGTAGCCGATGGGTTGCTCATGGTTGCAACGTTAATGGGTTGGAACTTCT
>JBDUDZ010000274.1:0-3004 GCA_040002635.1 Rhodoglobus sp. | reverse complement strand
GCAAGCTTAAGCCAAGCGACGCCGCGCTGCTGGTTGCAGCCCAGCAGCTGCTGGAGGCGTACGACCATTCGCGCGCGCAGGCTCTAGCGACACGGCTGTCCCTGCATATCACCGGCAGCGGGCCGGTGCTGGTGACGCTGGCGCGCCCGGCCGGAGAGGGCATCGCAACCGCTGCCTTGGTCGAGAACATGGGTGGTGTGGCACCCGAAGTCGCCGAAGCATGGCTGCGCGCGGCTATGCACGCCGCGCTTGAGCCCCGCACGTGGTCTGCTGATGCCTTGACTCGGCTTGCGCTGCGTATGCGCAACGTCGTGGCGCTCCTCGCGGCGACGTTGCCGGATCCGGGGCTGCGGGCGGACCAACGCGTGCAACTGGCGCAGATGGCGCCGCGCTGAGGAGGCGACTTACCAGAGGGTGACGGACTGCTTGGGGTCTGCCAAGTATGTGCCGCAGCCTATGACATGTGAGCTACCCCGAGCGGCCTCGCTGGTAGGCTGCATCGGCACTTGGGTTTCGAGCCGCCGTGCCAAGTTCTCCTTATCCAAGTGTCCGCATCAGCGCGCGAACGAGATCTTCTCAACGGGGACGCTCGTGTCCAGAACCTCTGAATTCTGCAAGTACCGACTTCCGCAGCGCGGACGTAGCGTAGAGCACAGGCGTCTGAGTGGCATTCGTAGTGACCCTTTCAGTATTTCGTTTCACTTGCACCGTGACATATCGATGCATCTGCTCGAGCGTCAGCTGCCTTTCCTCGCTTGCGGCATCCAGCCCGTCTAGGCTGCTCAATAGTGCGTACGTGAACGCGCCATGGCGGACTGTAGGGTCGAAGTATTCATAAGAAAGCTCGTTGCCCCTTGCTGCTGACAGCAGGGCGACTTGTGCGGAAGCGCTCCGCCTGGCCAACGCATACGGATTGCTGCTTCGCCGGGCAGCTCCAGCGTGACACGTGTCGATGAGCAGGATCCGTCGGCCCGCGAGTTTTCGCAGCGCGTCCGTGAGCTCCGTACCACTCAACAAGGATCGGGTGGCTCGCATCAGCGCATCTTTTGACGTCGCTGGCCCCAAAACTGCTCGCAGAGTCTCGGCAGTCACGTCAGACGTCAGAAAGTAATACTCACCTGAGGACTGGGGACCGGTGATGCCATGCGAAGCGAGGAAAACAATTGTGGTGTCTTCCGGCGTCGCTGGGTCGAGACCCGTCAACGCTTCAAGAAGGGCGCGCTTCGTCGGCGTGGGGCCAATCCCGTGGCCGACTTGTACGATGTCGACCTTCGAGAAGGCCCGGCCTTCCTGCTGCTTGAGAGCCGTCGCTAATTCCTGAGCGTCGTTAGGCGCATTGGGCAGCGGCCGCACTGCGCAGTCCGCCTGTTGAGCGCAGTACATGAAGTCGTCGAAGCGGCCCACCCCAATCACCACGACCCGAAGTCGTCCTTTGCGCACCTCGGCAAGCACCGGGCGCACGGCAGCCGCTTCGTCAAGGCCGAGCGCCGATGCGGCTTCAGCCTCCACCCGGATCGAGTCGAACGCCAAGCCGTCGGGAACCCGTACCGTTCGCACCACGGGCTTCGCCGAGGCGAGCGCGGTGCGCGCCGCTGCGTCGAGCAACGGTATCGTGTCGGCATAGACGCCGATCTCCGTCACGCGTTGACCGACCGGGTCGACGGAGAATCGGACCTCTCGAGTCTGCTCATCGATGGATTCGATCCTGACCCGCGGCGCTGAAAGGTGCGGTTGACCTGGGGCCTGCGCGAGGAGTCGAGCATCGAAGGCTCGCCTGCCCACGTCAGACCGATACAGGGTGCGCTCGAACTGTGCTGCGCGAAAGAAGTCAGGTGCGCCGTCTGTGCTGCGATTGACCAGCCAGCCGAGGAACTGATCACCACCAGGCGAAGATGCGTAGTGACCGTCCGGCAGCCAAGCGACCCAATTCTCCCCACTGTCATGCACGAAGACGCTTAACAGCTCGCGCGCGGACGCAACGTCGTACCATCGCACAGTGCCGTCCCCCAACGCGACCACGGCGCGCAAACCGTCGTCTGTGATCGCCGAGTGGTACGCCGGAGCGGGGATGAATGGCGGCTGTTCCCAGCCCGGCAGCGGCCGGCCCGTCGCATCGAGTAGGCGGACGTGCCATTGGGTGCCCAGCACCGCAATCGGTCGCCGACCATGCACCGCCCAGCTCCACACATCTTCGTCGCGAAGCAGCTCCACGCCGTGCCCGTCGATGCGTGTACTGCTGCGATGAGCGAAGTGACCCACCTGCGTGCTGACACGCAGGCGTCCCGCGCGTTTGGCAGGGCGGAGATCGGCCCGCGGCGAGACGTCAACCCGGACGAAGCGGCTCGGGTCCCCTTGGCGTGTGTCGATGCGAATCGCCGACCGGCCGTGTCGCGCAAGCTCGACCGTGCGGCCGTCCGGCGACAGCTTGAACGCGAGGGGGTCGGCGCGCCCTGCCCGAAACACGATATTGCCTGGGCGCACGATCATCGGTGTTCCGCCGGGCCCCCGTGACACAGCACCGTCGGCATCGACCTTGACGATCGAAGGCGTAGTGGTGGCCAGCACCATCCCCCCGCCCGGCAAGGGAAGCATGTTCGCGATCTGCTCCTCGCCAACGTCCCACCGCTCGAGTTCGCCCGTCGCAGGGTGGATCATTCGGTAGACAGGTGTGGCTTGGTCCCCTTCCACGTCGCCATTGACGAAGAGCGTCGTGCTGTCGGCCGACCAGGCGATGCAACAGAGCGACTGCTGGTGCGGATTATCGGGATGCACGACACGGACGATCTTCGGCGTGCGTGCGTCCATTACCACGACCTCGGGACGCAGGCGATCGCCCTCCACCCGGTAGCGCAAACCGAAGGCCACCAGCGCACCGTCTGGAGAAAACCGGATCCCGCCGAGTTCCGATTCGGTGCCTTGGCATTCACGCTCCGGCGGGACCGGCGGATATTGACTGCGCATCGCAATCGTCATGTCGGGCCGGTAGAGACGCACGCAACCGTCG
>JBDUDZ010000273.1:0-3009 GCA_040002635.1 Rhodoglobus sp. | reverse complement strand
TGGCCTTCTCGATGGCCTCGTCGAGATCGTCGTAAGCATAGATCGGCAACACTGGGCCGAAGGTCTCCTCGGTGCCGATGGCAGCGTCGTCGGATACGTCGGTGAGTACGGTCGGCTCGTAGAACGCGCCGGTGAGCGTTGTGTCATCGGGTTGCCACGGTCGACCACCAGTGTGCACGACCGCTCCCCTGTTCCGGGCATCGTCGACATGGCGAGACACTTTGTCGATTGCGGCCTGGTTGATGAGCGGGCCGGTCGTGACGCCCTCGGTGAGTCCGTGGCCAAGGCGCAGAGCCCCGGTGCGCTCGACGATGCGGCCGGTGCGTTCGTCGCGATCGGCGCGCGGCACGTGCACGCGGTTGATCGCGGTGCAGCTCTGCCCGTTGTTGGCGAATTTCGCGGCGACTATGCCCGCCGCGGCGCGATCTAGATCGGCACCGGGAAGGACGATCGCCGGCGAGTGGCCGCCGAGCTCTAGTGACACGCGGCGGAGGAGGCGACCGTCGCCTGCCCCGAGGCCGAGACCGACACGCGTCGAACCCGTGAAGCTCACCTTGCGGAGGCGGGCGTCCGCGAGGAGCGCGCTGGTGATCTCAGCTGGCTGGGTCGTGGTGATCACGTTGAGGGTTCCGGCCGGAAGGCCCTCGGCGATGGCGCGGCTGAGCTCGATAGCGATCAGCGGCGTCAGGTCGGACGGCTTTGCCACGACCGTGCAGCCAGCGGCCAAGGCGAGGGCGATTTTTCGCACGTACATGCTGCCGGGGAAGTTCCAGGGGGCGATGGCAAGAGTTGGGCCGACCGGAGATGTGATCACGAGCGACGGGCCCTGTGATGCGGGCGGCGGCACGCGCCCGCCTGCGCGTCGGGCCTCTTCACCGCTCCATTCCAGAATGCGCGCGCAGTTCGCCACTTCGCCGCGCGATTCTCCAATCGGCTTGCCGTTCTCCCGGGTCATTAGCTCAGCAAGACGCTCGAGGTCTGCCCGGATGCGCCCTGCAGCGCCACGCAGCAGTGCCGCGCGATCCTCGACCTGCACCGCTCGCCAGACCGGGGCAGCGGCAACGGCGGCGTTGAGGGCTGCTGCAGCATCAGCTTCCGTCGCTTCCGCGGCGGTACCGAGCAGTGCGCCTGTCGCTGGATCGCGCACGTTGAAGCTAGCGTCCGCACCCTTCCACTCGCCATCGATCAGGAGAGTGGCACCGTCGGGTCCAGTCAACAGGCTGTCGGTCATCGTTCTCCCTCGGGGATCGGGTGGATCTGCGCTCACTTGATTCTCAAGCTGCGTGTTGATTTTGTCAACACACTTATGGGACCCTCAACAGGAGGGTTCTCATCGTTTGTAGTTCGAAGTGACAATCTTGGTGCGAGGGGGCAGGAGGCCTCAAGATGTTGACCATGTCAACAAACAGAAAGGAACAGTGCCGTGGCTGATGCGATCGTCTGCGAGTGCTTCGCGCGAGACGGCCTGCAGCACGAGACAGACTTCGTTCCGACCGCCACCAAGCTGTCCGTGATCGAAGCCGTCCGTCAGGCGGGGTTCACACGCATCGAGGCCAGCAGTTACTCCAACCCGGCACGGGTGCCCGCTTTCGCAGACGTCGAAGCGGTTATGGTCGGACTCGTCCGCTCGCCCCAGGTAGCATACAAAAATACCTGCGCCAATCTACGCGCGGTCGAGCGTGCCGTCGCCGACCTCGACGCCGGTCACGGAGCGGATGAGCTGAGTCTCTTGATTTCCGCGAGCGAATCGCACAGCCGACGCAATCTCGCGTCCAGCCGTGGGGAGCAGTGGGACCGTATCACCGAGATGACCCGGCTCGCTGACGGCCGCTTCACGCTCGTCGGCGTGGTATCGGTCGCCTTCGGCTGCCCGTTCGAGGGACACGTAGACCCGGGCGTCGTCTCCGACGATGTTGCGCGATTCGCCGAGCTGGGTGTCGACCTCGTCACCATCGGCGATACCACCGGAGTTGCGACGCCGAAAACCGTGCGATCGCTGTTCCAGCGACTCATGCGTGAGCATTCCGATCTTCCACTCGTGGCGCACTTCCACAACACACGCGGCACGGGTCTCGTGAACTCCGTCGCCGCCTACGAGACCGGCGTGCGTTACTTCGACAGCGCCCTGGGGGGTGTCGGCGGTCATCCCGCCGAGATCGCCTACGGGCAGGGGCTCACGGGCAATGTGTGCACAGAAGACCTGGTGAGCTTGTTCGAGCAAATGGGCATCGACACTGGCATCGACATCGATGGTCTCATGCGCGCCTCTCAGGCCGCCGAATCCGCACTTGGTCGTCCGCTATACAGTATGGTCGCCCGCGCGGGGCGGATCGACATAACACGGGGAGCACTCCATGCCTGAAAATTCGCCGGTGATGCTTGTCGTCGATCACGGTCCTGTACGGGTCCTCACCCTCAACCGGCCAGACAAGCTCAACGCGCTCAACACCGAACTTACCCAGGCCGTCCACGACGCACTGCTCGCAGCAGATCGCGACGAGGGAGTACTGGCCATCGTGCTCGCGGCCTCGGGCAGGGCTTTCTGTGCGGGCGCGGATCTGTCCGAGTTCAAAGATCTCACCCCCGACCACGCCATCGCTGTCGCCCGGCGCGCCGATCTCACTTCACGCACCCAGATTCTGTCTCAGCAGTTGACGAAGCCCGTGGTGAGCGTCGTGCAGGGAGCCGCTGTCGGCGGTGGCGCCGGGCTGGCGATCGCCGCCGACATGGTGATCGTCGCGCCCGACGTGAAGTTCGGCTACCCCGAGGTCAAACACTCGATCGTGCCCGCTCTGGTGATGACTGGACTACAGCGCCACCTGGGCCGCAAGCTCGCCTTCGAACTGGTCAGCACGGGGCGCTTTCTGAACGCAGACGAGATGCTGGCGCACGGGCTTGCTAACGAGATCGCGTCATCCGAGCGCCTGCTCGAGCGCGGGATCGAGATCGCTGCAGCCTGGGCGGCGCACAGCCCGCTCGCGATGCGTGCCATCAAGGACCTCTTCTACC
>JBDUDZ010000272.1:0-3011 GCA_040002635.1 Rhodoglobus sp. | reverse complement strand
CGCATGACGGACCTCGTCGACACGACAGAGATGTATCTGCGCACCATCCTCGACCTCGAGGAGGAGCACATCGTTGCGCTGCGCGCGCGCATCTCCGAGCGGCTCGGCCATTCCGGCCCCACCGTCTCGCAGACGATCGGCCGCATGGAGCGCGACGGGCTCGTGATCGTCGAAGGCGACCGCCACCTGCAACTCACTGCCGAAGGCCGCAGCCGCGCGGTGCACGTATTGCGCAAGCACCGCATCGCCGAGCGACTTCTCGCCGACGTTATCGGCCTCGACTGGGCATACGTTCACGATGAAGCCTGCCGCTGGGAGCACGTGATGAGCGAGCAGGTCGAGCGCCGTGTGCTCGAGCTGCTCGACCACCCGACCGAATCGCCGTACGGCAATCCGATCCCGGGGCTGGCCGAGCTCGGGCATGCCCCGGCCCCCGCCTTCATGGAGGGCGTGGTCAACATCGTCGACCTGGTGGCTGCCACCTCGGCCAGCGTGAGCGGGGTCATCCGCCGCCTCGGCGAGCCCGTGCAATTCGAGCCAGAGCTGCTGCAGCAGCTGCAGGCCGCAGGCGTCATGCCCGGCGCAACGGCAACTATTTCTGCTGCCGGATCGTATGTGTCTGTGCAGGTCGACGGCTTCGGTGACGGGCTCGAATTGCCCAACGAGGTTGCAGTCCACATCTTCGTTGCTGCCTGAGAATCTGCCCAGAGCTGACGCTCAAGTCGACTTCGGCGAAACCGTCGACTACGGTAGCTAAGTCCTCATCGGCCAGAAATGCCGGCCAAAAGGACCCTTGCGCGAGCGTCTCGTTTACCCGTCTCGCGCGCAGGTACGTTCACATATACGAAACGGATGGGGCAGCAACCTAGGGCTGCCGAGGCGCAGGAGGTCAAATCTCTTGGCAAAAGTAGGACGCTATACCCGCAAGACCGCAACAGAACTCCAGCCCATCGAGGGCCAGGTTCCGGCGGCATTCAGTTCGAAAGCGGCTCGCCCCGCTAAAGCCTCGCTGGCGAAGAAGTCGAGCATTCTCAGCCTCGCTGTGACCGCGGTCATCGTGCCGGGGCTGTTCGCTACAGTCGCGCTTCCCGCGTATGCGTTTTCTCCTGCACCCAGTTCGGATGCCGCGGCCAGCAAGCACCTCCAAGATCTCAAGGAAGTCGGCGCGCAGTCGGTCACCGTCGACGCGACCGCGCCGACAACTACCGCCACCCGTGACGGCTTCAGCGCAACCTCCGCTGCGGAGATGCAGCGCGCTGCGCTCGCGGTGGTCTACGCCTCGTACACCGGCCCCAGCGCGGCCGACTACCTGGCCAACCCGCCCTACCCCAACTTCGACCTCGCCCAGGTCGCCGCTGTCGCGCAGCAGTACATCGGCACACCCTATGTCTATGGGGGAGCCGACCCGTCTGGCTTCGACTGCTCAGGCTTCGTGATGTACGTGTACGCCCAATTCGGCGTCGGCCTTCCGCACGGAACCGGCGGGCAAGCAGCAGCCGGCACCGCAATCTCGATTGACGCGGCAGTGCCCGGTGACATCGTGATGATGAGCGGCCACGACGGTTTCTACATGGGCAACGGCATGATTCTTGACGCCGGAACGACAGGAACCTCTGTCAGCATCCGCCCCATCTGGACAAGCGACTACTACATCGTTCGCGTAGGCATCTGAGCCGCACCCGCGCGCGTCAAAGTTCGCGCACCTCGCCGTGCGCTAACCTGTAGCTCTTGGAGTTCCCTCGTGAACCGGAGAGCCACAATGTGCAGTAGTCGAAGCATCCAAACCACGGATGCGCGCGCCTACTTCCACATACGGCACAGCAGTCAACGCAGCGTGATCACTCGCGCGCGTGAACACTAGGCACCGTCTTACGACGGTGCCTTTTTGTTTGTCCTGCTACTCCTCACCGCAAGGCACTCCGCGAGTCGATCGCCTGCAAGCCGTGCAGGCTCTTTCGAGAGGACAAGCACTGTGCGAACCCTGGTTTTGAATGCCGGCTACGAGCCGCTCGCCATCGTGTCATTCAAGCGAGCGCTCGTGCTCGTGATGAACCAAAAGGCAACGATTATCGCCGCCGATCTGGAGAACCCGATCTGGGGCTCGACCGGATCGTGGGAGCGCCCGTCGGTCATCATCCTGCGCAACTACGTGCGCATCCCGAGCGGTCGACACGTTCCGGTGTCGCGTCGTGGGGTGCTGCGCCGCGACACCCACCGCTGCGGCTACTGCGGCGGTTCAGCGAACACCATCGACCATGTGTTGCCCCGTTCGCGCGGCGGGAAAGACAGCTGGGAGAACCTCGTCGCCTGCTGTCTGCGCTGCAACAACATCAAAGGCGACCGCACGCCGGCCGAAATGAACTGGACGTTGCGGATGATTCCGCGACCCCCGCACGGCACGGGCTGGCTGGTCAGGGGTGTCGAGCGCGCACTGCCCGATTGGGAAGAATTTCTCGCGCCTGCCGCCTAAATACAGCGAGAAAGCTGTTACCTGGCTGTGATAAATTAGGCAGCCTTCGGTATATCGCGTAACCTCGAATGCGTCCCCGGTGCCCGAAGGGAAATGTAATTGTGGCCGATTTAACGCCATCCAGTGACATGGATGACCTTCTCGGCTTTCGTGCACCCGAGTCCAGCCCGGCCGCCGCTCAGCCTTCCATCGGCGTGAGCCAGCACGTTTCGCCGCCCGAGGCCGCACAAACTTCACGTCGTGCCGCTCGCGCCGCCGCGAACGGCGGTGCCGCTCCGGCGCCTGTCGCGCCCAGCCTGACACCGGCCACCAGCCCGGCCCACGAACTCTTTGGCGCTCTTGTCGCCACCCCCGCAGCTGCACCCTCGCACAACGATCCGTCGAAGCCCGAGCAGTCGGCGAAGCCTGCGCAGCTGTCTGGTTCCGATCAGCTCCTCAAGGCCGATCAGCTCTCTAAGGCCGATCAGCTGTCTGGACCCGCTCAGCTGTCTGGGCCCGATAAGCTCTCGAAGCCCGATCAGCCGTCTGGGCCCGCTCAGCT
>JBDUDZ010000271.1:0-3045 GCA_040002635.1 Rhodoglobus sp. | reverse complement strand
CGTTCAAGATCCTCGACCTGCTCGGCAGCTACGACGTGATCGCCCGCATCACCGGTGGCGGCCCTTCCGGCCAGGCCGGCGCACTGCGCCTGGGCATCGCGCGCTCGCTGAACCAGATCGATGAAGAGAACAACCGCGCAACGCTGAAGAAGGCGGGCTTCCTGAGCCGCGACGCACGCGTCAAGGAACGCAAGAAGGCCGGTCTCAAGAAGGCCCGCAAGGCTCCGCAGTTCTCGAAGCGCTAACCCGCGTTCGGCAACATGCCTCGCCTTTTCGGCACTGATGGTGTTCGGGGCTTAGCGAACAGTGACCTCACGGTCGAGCTGGCGCTAGGCCTCGCCCAGGCCGCTGCCGTCGTACTCGGAAAAGGCAGGGTGGCGGATGGCCGGCGTGCCTCGGGCCGCCGGCCGATTGCGGTAGTCGCCCGCGATCCGCGAGTCTCGGGGGAGTTCCTCTCCTCCGCGGTCACCGCGGGCCTTGCCAGTTCCGGTGTCGATGTCTTTGACGCCGGGGTAGTTCCGACTCCCGCGCTTGCCTTTTTGGTCGGCGACTTCAAGGCCGACCTGGGCGTGATGATCTCGGCATCGCACAATCCTGCGCCCGACAACGGCATCAAGTTCTTCGCCACCGGTGGCACGAAATTGCCGGATGAAGTCGAAGATCGCATCGAGGCAGCACTTACCGCACCCAAGCTCGCGCCGACCGGCGGTGATGTCGGCCGCATCCGTCGGTTCGCGGATGCCGAGGATCGCTACGTTGTGCACCTCTTGTCGTCGCTTCCGCATCGCCTGGACGGCGTGCACGTTGTGATCGACTGCGCGAACGGCGCTGCTGCCGGAATCTCGCCGCAGGTCTTCTCGGATGCCGGTGCCCGCGTCACCGTCATCGGGGCCGAACCCGACGGGCTCAACATCAACGACGGCGTGGGATCCACCTACCTCGATACGCTCGCCCGCGCAGTTGTCCAGCACGGCGCTGACGTGGGGATTGCCCACGATGGCGATGCTGACCGGTGCCTCGCAGTGGATGCCCTTGGCAACGTTGTCGATGGCGACCAGATCATGGCAATACTCGCCGTGTCGATGGCAGAGCGTGGCGTGCTGACCGATCGCACCCTGGTGGCGACCGTGATGAGCAACCTCGGCCTGCGTCGCGCGATGGCCGACAACGACATCCGAATGATCGAGACGGCTGTGGGTGACCGCTACGTGCTCGAAGCGCTGGGCGAGCACGGGCTGTCCCTCGGCGGTGAGCAGTCTGGTCACGTGATCATGACCAAGTACGCGACAACCGGCGACGGCATCCTGACGGGCCTGCACCTGGTGTCAGAGATGGCGCGCACCGGCAAGTCGCTCGCCGAACTCGCCTCGGTGATGACCGTCTACCCGCAGGTGCTTGTCAATGTTCGCGGAGTCGACCATCACTCGCTTGCCTCAGACGACGTGATCGCGAGTGCAGTTACCGTCGCAGAAGCCGAACTCGGCACTACCGGTCGAATTCTCTTGCGACCCTCCGGCACCGAGCCAATGGTTCGTGTCATGGTCGAGGCCGAGGAGCACGAGGTGGCGGTGGAGATCGCTGACGGCCTCGCTGCGATTGTGCGCGAGCGCCTCGCCCCCTGACCCTAGAGCCAGCATGCTCAGACCGCGCAGATCTGAGCAATGATTGCTCAGGTGACCCAGCGTGTTCCCTGTGATGCTGGTATCAAAGAAGGGGCTGGAAAGTGACTATCTACGAACAGGTCGGAGGCCACCGCCTCATCAAGTCGGCGGTATCGATCTTCTACGACCGGGTAATTGCTGATGAGGCGCTCACCCATTGGTTCGACGGCGTGGATATCTCCCGCCTGCGCGCACACCAGCGCGCCTTTCTCTCGGCGGCCCTGGACGGCCCCCAACTGTTTGTAGGCAAAGACCTCCACGACGCGCATGCCGGCATGGCAATCACGGATGAGGCTTACACGGGTGTGATTGCTCACCTCATCATGACGCTGGGAGACCTCGGTGTTGCGGAGCCCATCCTCGCCGACGTTGAAGTTCGTCTTGAAGCCTTGCGTGGCCAAGTAGTCCAGGCCTAACCGAGTGCCGCTAGCGGCCGGCTAGTTCGCTGCGTCCCTTAATGCCGAGCTTGGCGTAACTCGACTGCAGGTGATTGTCGACAGTACGCGACGACAGGAAGAGCTTTTCTGCGATCTCGATGCTGCTCAGCCCTTGAGCGGCGAGTGCGCTGATTTCGCGTTCGC
Organism: Rhodoglobus sp.; assembly: GCA_040002635.1. Lineage (GTDB taxonomy): Bacteria > Actinomycetota > Actinomycetes > Actinomycetales > Microbacteriaceae > Rhodoglobus. The sequence goes on along the minus strand of JBDUDZ010000271.1, from coordinate 803 downwards.
GTTTCGTTAACTGCTGGGCGGTGTCGGAGAACTGCAGCAGGGGAGTGGCAGCCCCCTCGCATTCGGCGGCGAGCGCATCTGCGCGATTCTGTAAAGCGGTTGCCTCGCGCCCGGCCTCGGCCTTGCGGGCCTGTCCGGCGGCGGAAGCAAAGGCTTCGGCGGCGTATAGGAGGTTGCCTCGTGCCGCCCAGCGCTCGCCGATGGAGACGAGAGCCGCTACTGTCGGTTCGGCTTCGGCCCGAACGTGCGCAGCTTGCAGGTCGATGACAGCTCCGTCAGCCTCATTCCCGAGGGCGACCAATGCGGGCATCGCGGCTGCAGCGCCGCCGAGGCGCGCCGCCGCGTGGAAGAGCCCGGCGGCGAGTACGCGATGGCCCCGGCCTGCGACCTCGACCGCGCGCTCGATCAGTGCGGGAACGGCGGTCAGGTCGCCGCCGATGGCCGCGACCCAGTGCTTCGCGAGCAGGGCAATCGAGTTGCGCGCGACGAACTCGGGGTCAAGCGATGCCAGAATTTCTTTCGCCTCCTCGACCTTTCCCTGCCAGGCGATGGCGACGGCCAGCCATGCCTTGCCCTGGTCGCGGTAGCCAATCGGTCCGCGGGCCTGAGCGCCGCTGATGACATCTCTGAACCAGCGAGCCGCGGTGCCGACGCGGCCCGTGGCCAGGGCTGCACGGCCGAGCATCAGTTCGTTGTAGCGAATCGCGAGTTCGTCGTCACGGGCCATGCCGTCGTGCAGCGAGGTGAGGGTTAGTGCGCGGCCCTCGGTGATATCCCCGGCCTGCAGCAGAACTGTGGCGAGC
>JBDUDZ010000270.1:0-3053 GCA_040002635.1 Rhodoglobus sp. | reverse complement strand
TCCGAGTCGACCGCGGTGACAAGATCGGGCTTGTCGGCCGCAACGGCGCGGGCAAAACCACGCTCACCAAAACTCTCGCGGGCGAACTCGCTCCGGCCGGTGGCCGCATCGATAGCACCGGCGAAATTGGCTACTTGCCCCAGGATCCACGTTCGGGCAATCCGGAAGACCTGGCGCGCACCCGCATCCTCGATGCACGCGGGCTCGGCACCCTCGTGATCGACATGGCGAAGGCCACTGAGGCGATGGCGAGTCCGGATGCTGCGATAAGCCAGGCCGCGATGAACAAGTACGGGCGACTCGAGGAACGTTTCACCGCACTCGGGGGATACGCCGCCGAGGCCGAGGCCGCATCCATCGCCTCGAACCTTGCGTTGCCAGACCGTATCCTCGATCAGCCTCTCTCTACCCTCTCCGGCGGCCAACGGCGGCGCATCGAGCTCGCGCGCATCCTCTTCTCCGGCGCCGACACAATGCTGCTTGACGAGCCCACAAACCACCTCGACGCCGACTCCGTTACATGGCTGCGTGACTTTCTCAAACAATTCCAAGGCGGCCTGATCGTGATCAGCCATGACCTGGAGATTGTCGAGGAGACTGTGAACAAAGTCTTCTATCTCGACGCCAACCGCCAGGTCATCGACATCTACAACATGGGCTGGAAGAACTACCTGCGCCAGCGCGAAGCCGACGAGGAGCGCCGCAAAAAGGAGCGCGCCAACGCCGAGAAGAAGGCCACTGTGCTCGAAACGCAGGCTGCCAAGTTCGGTGCCAAAGCGTCGAAGGCGGCTGCTGCGCACCAGATGGTGGCGCGGGCAGAAAAGCTGCGGGCCGGGCTTGACGACGTGCGAACCGCAGACCGCGTGGCGAAGCTGCGATTCCCCGATCCGGCACCGTGCGGACGCACGCCGTTGATGGCGAGCAACCTCAGCAAGAGCTACGGATCACTAGAAATTTTCACGGCGGTCGACCTCGCCATTGATCGCGGATCCAAGGTTGTCGTCCTCGGCTTCAACGGCGCGGGCAAGACGACCCTGCTGCGCATGCTCGCAGGCGTAGACAAGCCAGACACCGGCCAGATTGAACCCGGCCACGGCCTGCGCATTGGCTACTACGCGCAGGAACACGAGACCATCGATGTCAAACGCAGCGTGCTCGAGAACATGGTGTCGTCGTCACCAAACCTTACGGAAACTGAGGCGCGTCGCGTGCTCGGGTCGTTTCTCTTCACGGGGGATGACGCGGTAAAGCCCGCGGGCGTGCTCTCCGGCGGCGAGAAGACTCGCCTCGCCCTCGCAATGATCGTCGTCAGCGGGGCAAACGTGCTGCTGCTCGACGAGCCCACGAACAACCTCGACCCGGCCTCCCGGCTGGAAATCCTGGGTGCCCTTGCCGGCTACACCGGCGCGGTGGTTCTCGTGAGTCACGACGAAGGTGCCGTTGCGGCGCTCAATCCCGAGCGGGTACTCATCCTTCCTGATGGGGTAGAAGACCACTGGAACAAGGACTACGCCGAACTGGTGTCGCTGGCTTAAGTCACCTGACAGCTACTTGGGCTGTGTCGATGATCGCTACTTCGCGCTGTCGAGAATCGCATCTTCCGTCTCAGAGTCGCTTCGCGGCTTGGCATCAGACTTGCGCTTTCGTTCGGCGGCGCGTTCACGCTCCCGGGGATCGTCAGCGTTGCGCACCCGGTACTCCTGGCGAATTGCCCAGCCCAAACCGAAGAACCCCATCAGCGCGAAGGCGACCCACTGAAAAGCGTAGGAGAGATGCGGCCCCTCGTCGGCAATCGGCTTCTCGGCGGCCGTCGGGCGCGTTGTCGGAGCGGGATCTTCCGAGGCCAGCACTCCGTAGGCCGCCGTGTACGTGGGCTTGCCCAGCCGACTTGCAATATCGGGAAGGTGGATCGTCGCAATCTGGCCCGGGGGAGCCGAGCGGCCCAGCACCGTCGGCTCACCAGCTTTCAGCCGGGCCACAACTGTGACCTGTCCGTCGGGTGCCGCAGGGATCGTATCCGGCTCGTCCTGTTCGCTTCCCACCGGCAGCCAGCCGCGATCAACGACGAATACTGTGCCATCGGCCAGTTCGAGCGGGTCAAGAACCTCGAAACCCGCATCGCCGTCGAGCGGTCGGCCGCGAACCAGGATCTGACTGTCACGCAGGTAGTGGCCGGTCATCGTCACGGGCATCCACTTGTCACCGTCTGAAAAACTGCTGAGCTGTGGCAACACGTCGGTGAGAGCCCGGGGAGTGCTGTCCCAGTTCATTGCGACACGGGCGATTTCCGTGAGCGCCTCCGTTCGTCGGGCGAGTTGCCAATTGGCAAGGGCCACGCAGGCGATCGCGAACACCACGGCAACGGCGAGGTAGCCGAGCCAGCGTCGGGAGAAAGCAAAGCGCCACCCGTTCACGAGTCCACCCGGTCGACAAACTGACCGGCCGCCGTAACCACTACCGGAAAGCCGCGCGTGGCGAGATAGTCGCGCAGGTACTCCACATGCTCACTGCAGGCCAGCCAGATCTTCACCCGGTCGGCGGAGTGGATCTTTGGGTTGCGCCAGTTCACGTTCCAGGTCGCCGGCTCAGTGCATCCGGCCCGTGAGCAGCGTTCGGTGGTCGGTCCAACATCACCGATCACTCGTCGGGCCCCTCGAGCGGGCGTTTGGCGGGCACCAACGAGCCAGGTCGTTCAACAACGCCTCCATCGGATGCGCCCACGTTGGCGAACACGACAGCGACGTACGGCAGCACAACCGCGCCGATGATCGGCAGCAACAGCCACCAGCCGTGCACGAACAGACACAGGATAATGCAGGCCACCCTGATCACCATTGTGATGAGGTAGCGCACCATACGGCGACGACGTTCAGCATCTGGAGACTCCGGAAGTGACGTAATCGATTGCGGCTGCTTCATTGGCTCACACTGGTTCTGGGCGTCGGGTGACGCGTCGACATCCAGCCTACGTCGCCACGGCCGGACTATAGGCTGGGCCGCATGACCGAGCCCAGAACTGTTCTCATCACCGGCGGAAATCGTGGCATCGGCAG
>JBDUDZ010000269.1:0-3058 GCA_040002635.1 Rhodoglobus sp. | reverse complement strand
ACGCCAACGGTCTCACCGGATACAACCCGCGCGCCGTCTTCCGCCCGCTCGGCACTGTGCCGTGGTCGGAGATCGGCGAGTTCCGCGCCACCTTCGCCCTGTCGGGCGGGGACTCCGAAGGCCTGTTCTCCTACGCACGCCTGCGAATCGAGTTCGGCGGTGCGCTCAAGGGCCGGATCCTTATCGTCGGCGTCGACCAGTTGCCCGCCGGCATCAGCGCCGAGCTGTACCTCTCGGTAACCGAGATCACACAGCTCATCGCGGAGATCGAACGGGTGCGACCGGCCGCCGCCTAGGCCACGCGGTACCGCAAATACACGGTGCCCCCGATGTCGCGTTGCTCGACGAGCTGCAGCTTCTGGAAGACGTCGGCCGGTAGCCACGGCGTTCCGCCGCCCACGATCACCGGCGAGATGAACTGCCGGAACTCGTCGACCAGGCCCGCGCGGATCGCCACGGCGGCCAGCGTGGGGCCGCCGATCGCGAGGTCGGCGGTGGCGTGCTCTTTGAGGGCGGCGATGGTCGAGGTGTCTCGTTCAATGCGGGTGCGCCTGGATGCGACATCCGCGAGGCTTGAAGAGAAAATCACTTTCTCGGCGCTGCGCCAGATCTCGGCGTACTCGCGCATGAAGCGCGGTTGGTCGTGCAGGTGCATGGTCTCCCAGGCGACCATCGTCTCGTAAAGCTTGCGACCGTACAGGTAGGTGCCGATCGGGCGCTCGAGGTCGTTGACGAACTCGTGCACCTGCTCGTTGGGCTCGGCCCAGTCGAAGTTGCCCTTGGCGTCGTTGACGTAGCCGTCGAGGGAGGTGAGCGCCTGGTAGATGAGCTGGGCCATGCAACCAGATTACGGAGTACCCACGAACAGCTCGCACTCCTCGTTGTAGTACTTCGAGCTCAGCCCCTGCCGCACGAGGCCGATGCGCTCGCAGATCGCCTGTGACGCGAAGTTCGCGAAGTCGACATCGACGGCCTGCCAGGGCCGCAGCGTGAGGCGTTCGGTTTCGAGGATCACCTCACTTCTCCGGCTCGAACTTCGCCGCGACCTCCGCGATCCACTCCGCCGACCAGTCCAGCTCGCCACTGGCGAATTCGGCGAGGATGCCGTCCAACCAGCGCAACTCGGCGTCGAGCAGGGCGAGAGCGTATTCGTCGTCCAGGAGGAAGAGATGGGGGAGCCCCATGGCGATAGCGGCGTCGTGGGCGGCAGTTGCGGCATCCTGGCGCTGCTGCAGCGCCGTGCGGCGGTCGGTGAGTGCGGCGTGAGCGGCGGCGGGGCCAACCAGCGCGATCAGTGAGAGGGCGGCGGGGAACGCGGGGTATTCGCGCTGGTCGGCGCCCAGCAAACCGAGGATCCACTCTTTCGTGGTCGTCAGGCCCGCGTCGGTGATGCGGTACACCGTGCGTTCGGGGCGGTTATCGGCGCGCTCGGTGGTCTCCACTTCGACGAGACCCGACCTGACCAGGCGCTCGATCACCTGGTAGAGGCTGTTGCGCTGCGAGACGTTGGCGATCGAATCTTTGCCGCGCTGGGTGATGAGCTGCGACATCAGGTACGGGTGCATGGGGCGTTCGGCGAGCAGCCCGAGCACCACGAGGGTGAGGGGCGAATGTCGCTGGCCGGCCATAGCGCCAAGTCTAGATTGCGCTCGCGCCAGCCGCATAGTATGAATAGTCATAACATGACTAACAATCTAGCAACGAGGAGTCACAGTGAAAGCACTCATCATCGGCGGCGGTATCGCGGGAACGTCCACCGCGCTCGCCCTTCATAAAGCCGGCATCGACGCGGAAGTCTTTGAGGCGCGCGACACTCACTCCGACGGTGTGGGCGCGTTCGTCACCCTGGCGGTGAACGGGCTGACCACGCTGCGCACCCTGGGGCTCGATATCGCGACGGTGCCGGGCATCCCGACCCCCACCATGCAGATCGCCCTCGGCGACGGCACGCGACTCGCCGCCTTCCCGCTCGGCCCGGTGCTGCCCGACGGCACCACGAGCAAGACGGTGCGACGCGCCGACCTCTACTCGGCGCTGCGTGCGAAAGTCACGGCGGCGGGCATCCCGATCCACTATGGCAAACGCATAAGCTCAGCGGATGCCGCGGCCAACGGCCCCGTGACCGCAACCTTCGACGACGGCAGCACAGCCACCGCCGACCTGCTCATCGGCGCGGACGGGCTGCACTCGCGCACCCGCACGATCATCGACCCGAAGGCGCCGCAGCCGCACTACCTCGGCATCCTCAACGCGGGCGGCTACGCCCACGGGGTCGACATCCCGGATGCCGGCACCATGCACATGATCTTCGGCGGCAAGACGTTCTTTTCCTACCTGGCCAGCGGCGACGGTGACACCTGGTGGTTCGCGAACCCGCCGCAGGCGATGGAGCCGGGCCGCGGCGAACTCGCCGCGATCTCGCCGGAGGCCTGGCGCGGCGCGCTGCTCGAGCTCGTCGACGGCGATGCCGGCCCGGCGAAGCAACTCATCGACGCGTCACCGGAACTGTTCGAGCCGTGGCCCACCCACGACTTCCCGAGCGTGCCGCACTGGCACCGCGACGGCATGATCATCATCGGGGACGCGGCCCACGCGGCATCGCCCTCCTCGGGCCAGGGTGCTTCGATGGCGATCGAAGATGCCGCGGTGCTTGCGCTGTGCCTGCGCGACGCGCCCAGCATCCCCGCCGCCTTCGCCGCCTTCGAGGGGATCCGCCGCCCGCGTGTGACCCGGATCGTGCGGCAGGGGCGCCGCAATGGCACGGGCAAGACGCCGGGGCCATTCGGCCGGCGCATCCGCGATGCGTTTCTCAAGCGGATCTTTGCCCGCCCGCCACGTAACCAGGATGCGCTGGGCTGGATCTACAACTACCCGATCGACTGGACTGCGGGGGTTGTCCACTGATCTACTTTCCCACGCTGCGGATTCTCTCGCCGCAGTCATAACCACCGACGGTCAGCCGACTGCCCGCTTCACCAGCGCCGCGATAGCCTTCTCGTCGGCTGCCGACAGCGTTTGGATGGCGTAAGAGTTGGGCCAGAAATTGCCGTCGTCGAGC
>JBDUDZ010000268.1:0-3059 GCA_040002635.1 Rhodoglobus sp. | reverse complement strand
CGCCCACCGAGTAGGGCATTCCCAGCACGCGGGCGCTGTCCTTGAGCGCCTGCTTAGCCTTAATCGTTCCGTAGGTGACGATCTGGGCGACCCGGTCGTCCCCGTACTTCTCCGTCACATAGCGGATCACCTCGGCGCGGCGCCGGTCGTCGAAGTCGACGTCGACGTCGGGCATGGAGATGCGCTCGGGGTTGAGGAAGCGCTCGAAGATGAGTCCGTGAGCGAGCGGGTCGAGTTCGGTGATGCCCATGGCGTACGAGGCCATCGATCCGGCGGCCGACCCGCGACCTGGACCCACCCGGATTCCCTGCGCCTTCGCCCAGGCGATGAAGTCGGCCACGACGAGGAAGTAGCCGGGGAAGCCCATCTGCTTGATGACGTCGACCTCGTACTTCGCCTGCGCGAGGTGAGCTTCATCGGGCCCCTGCGGGAAGCGGCGCTGCATCCCCGTCGCGACCTCTTTTTCGAACCAGGTGGCCTCGTCTTCGCCCGCCGGCACTGGAAAGCGCGGCATGAGATCGCGCTTCTCGAACGAAATCTCACATCGTTCCGCAATGGCGAGGGTGTTGTCGCACGCCTCGGGGTTGTCACGAAAAAGGTGTCGCATTTGCGCAGCTGACTTGAGATAAAACTCATCCGAATCCAGCTTGAAACGGTTGGGATCGTCAAGTGTAGATGCTGACTGCACGCAGAGCAGGGCGGCGTGAGCTGTGGCGTCGTGGGCATGGGTGTAGTGGAGGTCGTTCGTCGCGAGCAGCGGCATCCCGAGTTCTTTGGCGAGGCGCAGCAGGTCGCTGATGACCCTGCGCTCGACATCGATGCCGTGGTCCATGATCTCGGCGAAGAAGTTCTCCTTGCCGAAGATGTCCTGGAACTCGGCTGCGGCCTTGCGAGCCTCGTCGTACTGGCCGAGGCGCAGTCGGGTCGAAACCTCGCCACCGGCGCACCCGGTAGTGGCGATGACACCTTTCGAGTATTTGTTGAGCAACTCGCGGTCCATGCGCGGACGAAAGTAGAAGCCCTCGATGGACGACAGCGACGACAGCCGGAACAGGTTGTGCATGCCCTCGTTGTTCTCGGCGAGGAGGGTCATGTGTGTGTACGCACCGGAGCCCGAAACGTCGTCACCGGATTGGCTGCTGTTGCCCCAGCGCACTCGAGTCTTATCAGTGCGATGGGTACCGGGCGTGATGTAGGCCTCGGTTCCGATGATCGGCTTGATGCCCTTCTCGGTCGCCGTCTTCCAGAAGTCGTAGGCACCGAACATGTTGCCATGGTCGGTGACGGCGATCGCGGGCATTCCCTCGGCGACGGCAGCATCAAGCAGGGGCCGCACCCGCGCGGCACCGTCGAGCATCGAGTACTCGCTGTGCACGTGCAGGTGCACGAACGAATCGTTGGCGGCCACTTCATCTCCGAGTGTGTATCGCCCCGACTAGCTGGGGTGAGTCTTCACCCTAAGCCCGACCATTCGGACCATTCGAATTGACGCGCCCTAGTCGGCCCGAAGCGCCTCAAGCGCGTGTTGAAGGTCGGCCGGATAGGGCGATTCGAAGAGCACATCCTGCCCCGTCGCCGGATGCCGGAAGCCCAGTCTTTTCGCGTGCAGCCACTGGCGGGTGAGGCCGAGCCGAGCGGTGATGGTCGGGTCGGCGCCATACATCGTGTCGCCGACGCAGGGATGCCGCTGTGCTGCCATGTGCACCCGGATCTGGTGTGTACGGCCCGTCTCCAGTTCGATCTCAAGCAGCGCAGCCGAAGGGAAAGCCTCAAGCGTCTCGTAGTGCGTCACGCTCGGTTTACCGTCAGAAACAATCGCAAACTTCCAGCTTGCTCCGGGATGGCGCCCGAGCGGCGCATCAATGGTGCCCGCCAGCGGATCGGGATGTCCCTGCACCACGGCGTGATAGATCTTTTCGACCTCGCGATCGTGGAAGGCGCGCTTGAGCGCCGAGTACGCCGACTCGGTCTTGGCAACGACCATGAGGCCACTCGTCCCCACGTCGAGTCGGTGCACTATCCCGGCTCGTTCTGCGGCACCGGATGTCGCGATCCGGAAGCCTGCCCCAGCGAGAGCGCCCAGCACAGTGGGGCCGTCCCAGCCGATGCTCGGGTGTGCGGCTACGCCCGGAGGCTTGTCCACCACGACGATGTCATCGTCGTCGTACACGATCCCGAGGTTCTCTACCACCACGGGGACGATGACCGGCTCGCTCTTGGATACCCATTCGACTTCGAGCCAGCTTCCCGCGGTGAGGCGATCAGATTTGCCCATCACCACACCGTCGACCAGCACCCCGCCCGCCGCGGCGGCGTCGGCGGCGAAGGTGCGCGAGAATCCGAGCAGCTTCGCAAGGCCAGCGTCGACCCGCTCGCCCGCGAGCCCGTCTGGCACGAAGAGGCTGCGCGAGTCCATGCTCAGGACGGGTCGGTTGCGGCGGGGTCCGCCACCTTCGGCTCGCGCAAGGTGCGCTTGCCGTCGAGTCCAATACCGCGGATGGTCAGGATGATGAAGAGCGCCATGCTCGACACAATCGCCGTGTCGGCGATGTTGAAGATCCAAGGAAAGTAGATCAGCTGCAGGAAGTCGACTACATAGCCCTGCCCAAAAGACTCACCGCGCGTCAGACGATCGGTGAGATTGCCCAGGGTGCCGCCGAGCAGCAGCCCGAACAACACTGCCCAAGCCTTCGAGCGGATACGACGGGCGAAGATGACGATGAACACCGCGACCGCTGAGGCAATTATCGCGAAGAGCCATGTGGTTCCGCTGGCAAGCGAGAACGCCGCCCCCGAATTCTCGACGTAGTGCAGTTGGAGGATCTTTCCGACAAAGTCGACTGTCGATCCAAGTTCGAGATCCTGGGTGACAAAGAACTTGCTTACGCGGTCGAAAATGTAGACGAGCACGGCGACGATCGAGAGCACGACGAGGACAGCAATGCTGGCCTTCGACCTACTCGTCGGCGGCGCCGGCGCCTCAGTTTCCGGCAAAACCGGCGTAGCCCGCAGGGGCCTGCGACGGCGGCGCAATAAAGTCGGTCGGCGCTACATAATCG
>JBDUDZ010000267.1:0-3094 GCA_040002635.1 Rhodoglobus sp. | reverse complement strand
CGCTGCGTTCGCGGCGCGGCTTGCGCGCGGAGGTCGCCGCGGCCACCGCTTCCAGCCCTGCTGTGCCGCCAGGGCGATTGCCTCGCCGACGAGGGTGATTGAGCCGGTGACGACGACCCCGCGGCGCGGCGCTTCCGCAGCCCAGTCGCGGGCATCCCGGATCGCATGCTCGAAGCTCGCGAACTGATATGTGGCGTCTTCGTGGGTGAGTTCGAGCACGAGCATCGCGAGCTTCTCGTAGGGCACCGCACGCTCGGACTGCGACTGGGTGACATGGAAGCGGTCGGCCACCGGCGCGAGCGCGTCGATGATGCCGCGGGCATCCTTGTCTTGCAGGACGCCGATCACAACGCAGATCTCGTCGAAGCTGAAGTAGCTGCGCAGCGCGGCAGCGAGCGCCTGTGCGCCGTGCGGGTTGTGTGCGGCATCCACGAGGACTGTCGGCTCGATGCCGATGATCTGCAGCCTGCCGGGCGAGGTCGCGGTCGCGAGCCCCTCAGCGAGCACATCGCCGACGAGCGGCTGGTCGCCGCCACCGAGGAACGACTCGACAGCGGAGATGGCCAGCGCGGCGTTGTGGCCCTGGTGATCGCCGAACAGTGGCAGGAACAGGTCGCGATAGGTGCCCGCGAGGCCGCGGACCGTGATGACCTGTCCGCCGACCGCGACGCTGGAGCCGTCGAGCGCGAACGCGGAACCCTCAACCGAGAAGGTGGACTCAGTGAGTTCAGCAGCGCGCTCGAGCTCGGTGAGGGCATCCGGAACCTGCATCGCGGATACGACATTCGCAACGGGCTTGATGATGCCGGCCTTCGTGCGGGCGATCTCGGCGACGGTCGAACCGAGGCGCTGGGTGTGGTCGAGCGCGATTGGGGTGAACACAGCGACCTGGCCGTCGCCGACGTTCGTGGAATCCCACTCACCGCCCATGCCCACTTCGACGACGGCGACATCGACTGGCGCGTCGGCGAAGCTCGCGAAAGCCAGCACGGTGAGTGCCTCGAAGAAGGTGATCGGTTCTTCACCCTTGGCAACCAATTCGCCATCAACCAACTCGACGAATGGCCGGATGTCGTCCCAGTTCGCGGCCAGCGACCGGTTCGAGATCGGCTGGCCATCGATCACAATCCGTTCGTTAAAGCGCACAAGATGCGGGCTCGTCATCAGGCCCGTGCGCAGCCCATAGGCGCGAAGGATGCTCTCTATCATTCGGCTCGTTGAGGTTTTGCCGTTGGTGCCGGTGATGTGAATTATCGGGTAGCTGCGCTGCGGATCGCCCAGCAGTTCAACTACACGGCGGGTCGCCCCGAGGCGCGGCTGCGGCGCGGCCTCGCCGACCCGCGAAAGGAGTTCGTCGTAGACACGGTCGGCGTCCTCCTGGTATTCAGCATCCTCGAGCTCGAAATCGGAGTCCTCGTCGAGATTGGTGCCTTCGTTCCCATCAGCGAACGGGCTCAAGTCGGCCAATGGGTTCTCTGAGGGCTCAGCGTCATTCTCGACGCCGTCGGGGTTCGCTTCATCTTCGCGCTCAGACACTTACCGCTCCCGCCTTCCAGATATCGATGACAAGTACACCATCGTTTGCGTACTGCCCGGAAGCGAGCGTCGCGCGCTGCGAGCCCACCATCGAGTCGAGCGCGGCGGACGTCTCAGGTTCTGGCGAAACTTCGAAGGTCGCTTCCAGCGCCAGCGTCTCCCCCGCGATCATGTGGGAAAAGCCGCTGAGAGCCGCGATATCGGCTTCGGACGAACCCATTACGGCCAGGGTGATCCTGTCGCTCACCTCAAGGCCGGCAGCTTTGCGGGTGTCCTGGATAGCGCGGATCAGATCACGCGCCAGGCCTTCGGCCTCCAGCTCGGGAGTCGTTTCGGTCTCGAGAATGACGAAGCCGCCGCCGGTGAGGAATGCGATTGCTGATGCCGGGTCGGCCGCCTCCAACTCGAGCTCGAACTCGCCCGGCTCGAGGTCGACATTCCCGACGGTGACCTTCTCGCCGGCGATGCTCCAGTCGCCGGCCTTCGCCGCCTGGATGACCTGCTGCACCTGCTTACCCAGGCGCGGGCCCAGAGCGCGCGCATTCACCGTCAGCTTGCGGGTGATACCAAAGGAGGCAAGCGAGCCCTCCTCGAGAGCCTCGAACGCAACATCTTTTACGTTGAGCTCTTCGCGCAGGATGTCGTCAAATCCGGCGCCGCCCGGGGCCACCACAGTGAGCCTGGCCAGCGGCAGGCGCACCCGCAGTCCGCGCGCCTTGCGCAAGGCCAGCGCCGCCGAGGCGATCGCGCGGGTGTTGTCCATCTGGTCGACGAGGTCGTGGTCGTCTGGGAATGCCGTCACGTCTGGCCAGTCTTCAAGGTGCACGCTTCGGCCGCCGGTAAGTCCGCGCCAGATTTCCTCGGCAACCAGCGGGATCAGTGGCGCGGCGGCCCGAGTGACCGTCTCGAGCACCGTGTAGAGGGTGTCGAACGCGTCGGCATCACCCTGCCAGAAGCGGTCGCGACTGCGACGCACGTACCAGTTGGTGAGCACGTCAGCGAAGTCACGGAGTCTCGCCGCGGCGAACGGACTGTCGAACAGTTCGAGCTCCGCGGTCATTTCAGCGACAAGCTCGCGCGTTTTGGCGAGGATGTAGCGGTCGAGAAGATTCGTCGAGTCGGTTCGCAGCGTGGCGTCGTGTCCCGACGCATTCGCGTACAGGCTGAAGAAGTAATACGTGCTCCACAGCGGCAGGAGTAGTTCGCGCACGCCGCCGCGGATCCCCTCCTCGGTAACGACAAGGTTGCCACCGCGGATCACGGAAGACGACATGAGGAACCAGCGCATCGCGTCCGCGCCATCGCGATCGAAGACCTCGTTGACATCCGGGTAGTTGCGCAGGCTCTTTGACATTTTCTGCCCGTCGCTGCCCAGCACGATTCCGTGGCTGATGACGTTCTTGAAAGCTGGCCGGTCGAAGAGCGCTGTGGAAAGGACATGCATGAGGTAGAACCAGCCACGGGTCTGACCGATGTACTCCACGATGAAGTCGGCCGGGTTGTGGGTGTCGAACCAGTCCTGGTTCTCGAAGGGGTAGTGAGCCTGCGCATAGGGCAT
>JBDUDZ010000266.1:0-3101 GCA_040002635.1 Rhodoglobus sp. | reverse complement strand
TCCGCCCGTTCCGCCCGCCGCGGAAGCTCCGACCCACGGCACCCCATATGTGCCGCACACCCAGCAGTTTTCGCCAATGCGCATGCTCACGCCGCAGCGCGTTCAGGGCTCGCCCAACACGCCCGGCATCTGGGCGCTGGCCCTGCTCCCGTTGGCTATCAACGTCGCCGTGGTTGGGCTCTACTTCACCGGCATACTGATCCTGCCCAGTCGCCCAACCATTCAGACGCTGCAGTCTCAACCGACCCAGCAGATGCAGGCCCTCTACTCGCTTGGTCTGGTTGCCGCAGAGTTCCTGATCATGATCCTGCTGGTTGCGGCCGACCGCTCCGCGCTAAAGTCGCGCAACATCCGGCCGGCATCAGGATGGTGGTTGCTGTTGCTGGCTCCGCTGGTGTACTTCATCGCCAGGCGAATGGTTCTCAAGCGCCAGGGTATTGTCTCCAACGCACCCGGAAACGTCTACGTGCTCGGTCTCGTCCTGCCATACGCCGCGATATTTTTCACCGCGTTCTTGGCGACCCTGAACTAGGGAACCTAAACCGCGTCGGCGTAACTAAACCGCGTCGTCATCAAGCTTGCGGTTTACTACCGCCTGCGTGTGGTGATCGGGAATTGCGCAGAAGTCGCCCTCGCACGCAGCTGCCGAAGAATCTCCGAGCGGCTGAAGCACGCGCGGAGCCGTGACTGTCTGGATCGGCATCGTCGCTGCGGATGTCATGACACTGCTTCCTGTGCTTACTTAATTCTCGGAACTTGCTTCACGCTCAGACTGCACCTGTGCAAGCACGTTAGCGAACGTTTCGGCCTCCTGCGCGCCAGACACCCCGTACTTGCCGTCGATAACAAAGAAGGGGACGCCCTGGATGCCGTATTCCTGCGCGAGCGCAACATCCGCTTTCACATCGGGCAAGAAACGATGCGATTCCAGCGCTTCGGTAACCTCGGCGCGGTCGTAGCCGAGTTCGACAGCGATTTCGACAAGGTCAGGGATGCGGCCGACATGCTCGCCGTCGACGAAGTACGCCTTCAGCAGGCGCTCCTTCATCTCCAGCTGACGGCCTTTCGACTTCGCGAAGTGCAGGAGTTCGTGCGAAATCACGGTGTTCGTCTGGTGCACGTGCTCGTAGTCGTAGTCGAGGCCGACGCTTGCGGCGATGCCTGTGACGCGCTCAAGCATCTGCTCGACCTGGGCGATCGGCAAACCTTTGCGCTGGCGGAGATAGTCGACGGGCGTTCCGTCGAAATCAACCGGGGTATCGGGGGCGAGCTCGAACGAATGATATTCGACTTCCACCGGGATGCCCGATGACTCGGCTCCGGCCTCGAACTTGCGCTTACCGATGTAGCACCAGGGGCACTGCACGTCTGACCAGATGTCTACCTTGATTGCTTCAGTCACGCTGAACCCAACAGCCCGCGGCATCCGTTATTCCCGCTCCCGCAAAGTCGAGCTAGTGCAAGACTCCCACGAACCCGATAGCGACAGGCGCGACAAGGGTGAGCAGCAACCCGACGACGGCCAGCGGTGTCCACCACGCCTGCGCGGCACGCAGGCTCCTGCCACCTTCGGCAATCCGATCGACAGCACGATTGCCCACCCGGTCATCGGAATAGTGCGCTGACTGCTGCACGACCTCGGGCGCAACCGCCGCGACCAGCTCGAACGCACGACGATAGTCGTCGACTGTCGCGGTGTCGAAGCCGCTGCCGGAGCGGTAGAAGAAGAGCCAGTCGTCGGCTATCTCGGCGACCCAGCCCTGGGCCCCGTCTACCATGGCGGCCATCACGTCGGGCGTGAAGACGACGAGGGCATCGGCCTGATAGCCCACCGGACAGTACAGGGTGAAGTACTTGTCGAAGTCGCCCTCGAGCGAGAGCCGCTGGGTTTTGTCAAGATCGAACATGGGATCGATCCCACGTGGCGCAAGCACAATCCGTGGCAGTGAGCGTTCAAGCTCGATCGCGACGAATGGCCGGTTGAGCTTTGGAGCCATCGGATCGTTGTTCACCTTCGAACTGTCACCAATGTAGAAGCGCCTGCCGCTGACCTCCCGAAAACCACGAACACCGTAAACGCCTGCTGGTGACGCTCCGGTCACCGCCGGCGGGCTGAACAGTGATCCCGGTAGCTGCACTGCTTTTTCGTCAACAAACGCGAGGCCATTCGCCAAAGAAAAAGCCGGGAGGCGCGACTCGAGAGACGGAACGGGACGGATGTGACGCTTGCGCCACAGCACAACTGCCACGATCGCAAGCACGCCCAACAGCAGCGCAAATGCCGCGATTGCGGCATAGGTCGCAGCAAGTCCGGGCCGATAGAGCCCTGCCTTCGCCTCGAGCGTCCCGGCGAAAAAGACAAATCCAAACGTTGCGGATACAAACCCACCGACGCCGGTGAGGACTGCGGCGAGGTAGGCCGCACGCGGGGCATCCGAGTCCTGCCGCTGTACGGTGTGCGCTCGCTCTCCCGCGGCCGAGGTCTCGAGCGCGCTGAAATCGATGCGCATCGGCTACGCCCCGATGAGCTGGCCCGCGAGGTAGGTTCGCAGTTCAGCGAGCGGGATGCGCTCCTGGGCCATCGTGTCGCGTTCGCGCACTGTGACGGCGTTGTCGTCAAGGGAGTCGAAGTCGACGGTGACGCAGAACGGAGTACCGATCTCGTCCTGCCGACGGTAACGGCGGCCGATCGCGCCGGCGTCGTCGAAGTCGACGTTCCAGAGCTTGCGGAGGTCGGCTGCGACCTCCTTTGCCAGCGGCGAGAGCTGGTCGTTACGCGACAGCGGGAGGACCGCCACCTTGATGGGCGAGAGTCGTCGGTCGAGCCGCAGCACTGTGCGCTTATCGACTCCGCCCTTGGCGTTGGGTGCTTCATCCTCGGCATAAGCGTCAAGGAGAAAAGCCATGAGCGCGCGCGTGAGGCCGAATGCGGGCTCGATCACGTACGGGATCCAGCGCTCGTCTTTGGTCTGGTCGAAGTACGACAGGTCGGTGCCGGATGCCTCGGAGTGGGTCTTCAGGTCGAAATCGGTGCGGTTGGCGATACCCATGAGCTCGCCCCACTCGCTGCCCTGGAAGCGGAAGCGGTACTCGATGTCGAC
>JBDUDZ010000265.1:0-3126 GCA_040002635.1 Rhodoglobus sp. | reverse complement strand
GTGAAACGTCGCTCCGGGGCATCCGTGTACAACTCGACTTTGATCGCGCCCTTGAGCCCGTGTGCCTTCGTCAGGCGACCCACTCGCAGTTGCGTTTGGGGCGGCTGGGGAGATTTGGGCTCGGCCACCGTCTAGAAGTCGGTGTCAACCACGTCGACGCGCACCTTGCGACCGTCGGCCAGAGCCGAGACCAGGGTGCGGAGCGCCTTCGCGGTGCGGCCTGCGCGGCCGATCACGCGGCCGAGGTCCTCGGGGTGCACACGCACCTCGAGAACCTCACCGCGCTGGGAGTTCTTGGCAACGACCTGCACCTGGTCAGGGTGATCGACGATCCCCTTGACCAGGTGTTCGAGCGCGGGAGCAAGCAACGCTAGGCCTTGTCGGCGTCGGTTGCGGGGGCAGCCTCGTCAGCCGGAGCCTCGTCGGCTGCGGCCTCGACCGGAGCCTCGACTGCTTCGGCGGCCGGAGCTTCCTCGGTTGCCGGAGCCTCCTCGGTTGCCGGAGCCTCCTCAGCTGCCGGAGCTTCGTCGGCTGCGGCCTCGACCGGAGCCTCGACTACTGCTTCGGCGGCGGCATCGTCACCTGTCGCTGCGGAAGCGTCAACGTCGGCCGCGGGGGCCTCCTCGGCATCCTTGGCGGGCGCAGCGACGACAGGCTTCTCAGACTTGGGCTTGAGAACAGGCTTCTTCTTCTCGTCAGCCTGGAACTCGACCTTGGCGTCTTTGGTCTTCACTGTGCTCTTGGCGTTCTTGTCGCCCTTGAAGATTCCCCAGTCACCGGTGAGCTTGAGGATGGCCTCGACCTGCGGGCTCGGCTGTGCGCCAACACCCAGCCAGTACTGCGCACGCTCAGAGTTGACCTCGATGAACGACGGGTCTTCTGTCGGGTGGTACTTGCCGATCTCCTCGATCGAGCGACCGTCACGCTTGTTACGCGAGTCGGCCACGACGATGCGGTAGTACGGCGCACGGATCTTGCCGAGACGCTTCAAACGAATCTTTACAGCCACAATTCTCCTGAAAATAGTGTTCGCGCCAACTAGCGCACGCATTTGATAAATACTTGGATTGCGAACAAATCGCCGGGAGCGTGGGGGCACACTCGGCACAAAAGCTCTGATGGAATCTGAGTCGCGCCAGATTAGAGGGTCGGTGCGACAAGACTCGACTGGCTATTCTGCCATGTTTCTGCCGGGATCAGGAATCGGTTTCGACGGCGACGGCGATCCGGGGCCGTCGCCGCGAGAGGGCGACGCCCGCGAGGCACACCGCGCCCCCGATCACGGCGAGCACGACTGGCACCTCGTGGAAGACGATGAGGCCCAGGATGATCGCCAACGGCGGCACGATATAGGTCGCGACGCCGAGCTGGCCGGCCGGCATCCGCGAGAGCGCGTAGGCCCAGGTGCTGAAGCCGAGAGCGGTCGGAATCGCGCCGAGGTAGACGACGCCGAGGATGGCCGGCACCGGCGCCACGCCTAAACCCGCGAGCAAATCACCCGTGAATGGCAGGCAGGAAACCATGCCGATGACGCACCCCAGCCAGGTGACCTGCGCGTTGGGCAACCGCGCGAGCACTGGCTTCTGGAACAAAACGCCGGCTGCATAGGTGACAGCTGCGACAAGCGCGAGCACTACCCCAACGCCGTTGCCGAAGCCGGCCGTGCCGGTTCCGACGCCGATCAGCAGAACACCCACAAATGCCACTCCGGCACCGATAGCGAGCCACTTCGGGATGCCCTCCCGCAGGAACACTCCGGCTCCGAGCGCGATCAGGATCGGCCCCACCCCCACGATCATGGCCGTCGTGCCGGCATCGAGGGTCTGCTCTGCCGTGTTGAGTGCGATGTTGTAGGCGCCGAACCACAGCACCCCGAAGCCGACAATTAGCGCCCACTCCCGCCGATTCGGCGCTACCCATTTGCGGCCAAGCAGCACAACGATGCCCAGCAGAACCGTGCCGACAACTAGTCGACCGAGCGCGAGGGCGCCGCCGGTAAAGTGCGGTCCGGTGCCGCGGATGACGATGAACGCGCTCGCCCACGCGAGGATCGTTACCCCGATCGCGACGAAGACGAGCGGGGTCGGCGACGGCGCGGCCGCGGGAGTGCTCACCCCCTCAGGCTAGTGAGAGCCGCCGACGCTGTGGGGGTGCGTGCATGCCGTGGCCGAACACTGCAACGTCAGCCGTTCTGGGCGTCGCGCCAGGCCAGCCACTGCTTCACTGGACCGAGGTCGTAGTCGGGGCCGGAGATCCCGAGCGTGAAGAGTGTGACTCCCATTTCGTGCAATTCGTCGGCCGTTGAGAGTGATTTGTCGCGCTGCTCGTTTGAGAACTCGATCTCGTTGATGTCACGGCCGACGGCTTCGCAGTGCTCGGCGAGAATGTCTAGCTTGCGCGGGAGGTCAGCGGGCACGGTGAAGTAGTGCCAGATGTCTGCATATTCCGCAACAAGACGAAGTGTCTTCTTCTCACCGCCACCGCCGATCAGCACGGGAATCGTGCGGGTGGGTGCCGGGTTGAGCTTCGCCCAGCGGGCCTTGATGCGCGGGAGTGCGTCGGCCAGGGCATCCAGCCGCTGGCCCGCCGTGCCGAACTCGTAGCCGTATTCGTCGTAGTCGCGCTCGAACCAGCCCGAGCCGATGCCGAGGATCAGCCGGCCGTCGCTGATGTGGTCGACCGTGCGGGCCATGTCGGCCAGCAGGTCGGGGTTGCGGTACGAGTTGCAGGTGACCAGCGCGCCGATCTCGATCCGGGACGTCGCTTCGGCCCAGGCCCCGAGCATCGTCCAGCACTCGAAGTGCTTGCCGTCGGGCTCGCCGTACAGCGGGTAGAAGTGGTCCCAGTTGAAGACGATGTCCACTCCCATGTCCTCGGCGCGGCGGACCGCGTCACGGATCTGGGAGTAGTCGGCGTGCTGGGGCTGGAGCTGGACGCCGATGCGGATGGGGTAGGCCGTCATGCGAGGTTCTCCTTCTCCGCGCCGATCGTCGTGTCGGCACCATGACCGGTGTGGACGACCGTGTCGGCGGGCAGATCGAACAGCCGGCGTCGGATGGACTGCTCGATGACGCGGGCGTCGCTGAACGACCGTCCGGTCGCGCCGGGCCCGCCCTGGAACAGGGT